>CAKMZG010000172.1:0-2226 GCA_929200335.1 uncultured Alphaproteobacteria bacterium
GGTCATTATTCCCAAACCCGGCATCTACTTGTGGATGACATGCTATAGTAAATTAGCTCAATAAAAAACGGCGCTGCAAATTGCAACGCCGTCTTTAAAAATATTATGTTAAGTTCTATGCAAGCGCTTGATCAAGATCAGCGATGATATCAGCCACATCTTCAATGCCCACAGAGATACGAATAACATCAGGGCCTGCACCTGCTGCAATCTGCTGCTCTTCGGTTAATTGACGGTGGGTTGTTGATGCTGGATGAATGATCAGCGAGCGGGTATCACCAAAGTTAGCAAGATGGGAGAACAAGCCTACGTTCGAAACCAGTTGAACGCCCGCCTCATAGCCACCTTTAACACCAAAGGTAAATAAGGCACCCGCGCCATTTGGCGTATATTTTTTATGCGCTTCATGAGAAGGGTTGCTCTCAAGACCAGCATAGCTCACCCAATCCACTTTATCATGAGCCTCAAGATGTTTTGCAACAGCAAGGGCATTTTCGCAATGGCGCTGCATACGAAGCGGAAGCGTCTCAATACCAGCAATCAATTGCGATGCGTTAAATGGTGAAATAGTGGGCCCTAAATCACGCATACCAAGCACACGACAAGCAATAGCAAAGGCAAAATTGCCAAAAGTTTCATGCAACACCATGCCATTATATTCTGGACGCGGAGTTGATAGAATTGGGTAGCGATCATCTTGCGACCAATCAAATGTTCCGCCATCAACAATCACACCACCCATGGCGCTACCATGACCACCCATGAATTTTGTAAGTGAATGTACAATCAAATCAGCCCCATGCTCAAATGGGCGGCATAAATAAGGGGTAGCCAATGTATTATCAACGATCAATGGAATCCTATTGGCTTTTGCTACTTTTGAAATACCCTCAATATCATTAATCAAGCCACCTGGGTTAGCAATACTTTCAATAAAGATTGCCTTAGTTTTTGGTGTAACGGCTTTTTCATAATCTTCTGGCGTGTCTCCATCAGCCCAAATTACATTCCAACCAAAAGATTTAAACGAATTTCCAAATTGGTTGATTGAACCGCCGTAAAGCTTTTTAGAAGCAACGAATTCATCACCGGATTGCAATAACGCATGAAAAATCAGCAATTGCGCCGCATGGCCTGACGAGGCTGCCAGCGCCGCAGTGCCTCCTTCTAAGGCTGCAACGCGCTCTTCAAGCACAGCCTGCGTTGGGTTGGTGATGCGAGTGTAAATATTACCAAAGGCCTGTAACCCAAAAAGAGAGGCTGCATGATCTACATCATCAAATACATAAGAGGCTGTTTGATAAATTGGCGTAATACGCGCACCTGTGGTTGGATCTGGCTGCGCACCGGCGTGCACTGCACGGGTTGCAAAACCTGCTTGCTCATTAGACATATCTTTACTCCTGACATTTCAATTAAAGAAAACTTTTCCCAATATTATGGATTAAGCCCTTGGGGTCAAACTGTTTTATTCCAAGTTTCGGCAAATATTAGAAAATAATTCCAACTCCAAATTACAAACCATTCATTATGCTTTATTTAGCTTATTGCGCATGACCTGTTTTTTCGATGAAATGATACCGCGATTAACGCCCATCCAACCGATTTCACCCGATAGCCTACCATATTCAATTTTTGGGCAGCGATCCATAACCACTTCAACGCCCTGCTTTTCGGCAAGCTTTGCGGCATCATGATTAATCACAGAAAGCTGCATCCAAATCACTTTTGGCAATGGTGAAAGCGCCAGGCTCTCCGCCACAATGCCCATAGCCGCATCTGAATTGCGAAAAATATCCACCATATCAATAGACACCGGCACTTCTTGCAAGGAACCATAAACCTTGCGCCCTAAAATCTCTTTGCCAGCTAAGCCTGGGTTAATGGGATAGACTTCAAAGCCTTTTTGAATGAGATATTGCTGCACAAAATAACTTGGCCTAATATTCTTATTGCTCGCACCCACAATGGCGATGGTCTTCACTTTGGCGAATAGTCCCTTTAAATAGACATCTTCATATTGCATTAGCCATCACTCCATTTAGCTTCTCTGCGCTCAATAAAAGCAGCTATACCCTCATTTGCGTCAACATCCATCATGTTTTTGCACATTACTTTAGAGGCATAGCCATAGGCTTCATCTAAACTCATTTCCAATTGATTATAAAATGCCGCTTTACCTATCTTTAAAGTACGCCCGGACTTTCTAGCAATTTTCTCAGCCAA
>CAKMZG010000172.1:2236-5284 GCA_929200335.1 uncultured Alphaproteobacteria bacterium
CCAATGCCAAAGTTGTTTCAGATAAAGCATCTGACTCTCCAGCTTGATTTATTAAACCATAGCTGAGCGCATCCTTGGCCTCAATCTCCTCGCCCGTTAACAACATTTCCATGGCTTGTTTTCGAGAAACATTACGCGATAGAGCAACCATCGGCGTTGAGCAAAACAAGCCAATATGCACGCCTGGTGTACAAAACCGCGCATCATTAGCAGCAACCGCTAAATCGCAAGAGGCTACCAATTGACACCCAGCCGCTGTGGCCAAGCCGTGAACTTGCGCAATAATAGGCTTTGGATGGCGCACAATAGATTGCATTAATTGACTACATTGAGCCATGAGCTTTTCAAAATAAGCCAGACCACCATCGTCATCTGAGCGATGGGAGGTAATTTCTTTCAAATCATGGCCTGCGGAAAAAATCTTACCCCGAGCGCCCAAAATAATGACTTTCACATCCCTATCTGTTTCTGCGATCTTCAAAACTGAAGACAGTTGACGCATCATCTCTTCTGATAGGGTATTGGCAGGTGGCGCATTGAGTTCAATGCGCAAGATATTTTGTTGCAACATTTTGATGCTTAAAAGTGCATACTCACTTTGTTGATACTCAACTACCATCACGCAAACCTCCCTCTTGTTTTAATTGAATACTCAGTATAGCTTATCTTGGTTGTAGTTCAAAAGATATTTTGTCAATACTATGAAATTACATAATGATATAAAGGAGCTGAGATCCGATGGGTAATATCACCGTAAAAGCAAGCGCTGAAGAAATCTCAAAATTATTGGGAGAAATATTCCCCCAAGCCCACGGCACCACACCCTGTTTTTTCATTGAAGAAGTCTCACCCGGCAAAGCTATCATGCGCTTTGAACCAGATGAACGTCATTTGCGCCCAGGTGGAACGGTATCAGGCCCCTCGCTATTTTCATTAGCAGATTACACCGCCTATGTGGCCATCATGGGCGCTATTGGCTTAGAAGCGTTAGCAGTCACCACCAATTTGAACATTAATTTTATGCGAAAGCCTGAACCAAGAACAATACTTTGTGAAGCAACAATTATGAAGCTGGGGCGCAGCCTCTGCGTGATGGACTTGGGCATACGCATGGCTGATGGTGCAGATAGTGGTGATTTAATTGCCCATGCCACAACTACCTATTCTATCCCACCTCGAAAAGAATAAATGCCCCATCTCTAAAAAACTCAATTATCGCCAATAAAAGTTACGGTAAAATAATACCTTATTTTTAACCATTTGTTTTTATTGATATATTTAAAGCAAACCAAAAACAAAAGGCTTGACGCGGATTTAAAAGCGCATTACAACCCACCCAACTTATCAAATAACAACGTCTCATCCGAGAGGTTTTTCGTTTGATGAATAGAAATCATTAAATATATGCAGTAGCTGTTTTAAGGAAAAAAAGATGAAAACTTTTTCACAAAAACCTGCTGAAGTTGAAAAGAAATGGATCTTGATCGATGCCGAAGGCTTGGTCGTAGGTCGTTTAGCTTCACTGGTTGCAAATCGCCTTCGTGGCAAACATAAGCCAACATTCACTCCTCATGTTGATGATGGTGACAATGTTGTAATCATCAATGCTGATAAAGTTGTATTTACTGGTAAAAAATATACAGACAAAAAATACTACTGGCACACTGGTTACCCTGGCGGCATTAAAGAGCGTACTGCTCGTGCTATCATGGAAGGTAAATTCCCAGAGCGCGTTATGCAAAAAGCTGTTGAGCGCATGATGCCTGGTGGGCCACTTTCTCGCCAACAAATGAAAAACTTGTATGTTTATGCAGGTTCTGAGCATAAACAAGAAGCGCAAAAGCCAGAAGCTCTGGATGTTGCTGCTCTTAACTCTAAAAACAAGCGGAGTGCATAATCATGGCTGAAATTAATTCTCTTGAAGAACTCGGCGCAGCCGTAGAAGGTACACCAGCAGCAACTGATGGTGTGGTTTCTGAAGAAAACGCAGCACCTGTTTACGTTCAAAAATTGGACGCACAAGGCCGCGCATATGCAACTGGCAAACGTAAAGATGCGATTGCTCGCGTTTGGGTTAAGCCAGGCACTGGTAAAATCACAGTAAACGGCAAAAACTACACTGAATATTTTGCCCGCCCTGTGCTTCAAATGATCGTGCAACAGCCTATCGTAACTGCAGCTCGTGATGGTCAATATGACATCGTAGCAACAGCAACTGGTGGCGGTCTTTCTGGTCAAGCTGGTGCAGTACGTCACGGCATTTCAAAAGCGCTTACTCATTATGAGCCTGAGCTTCGTGGTGTATTGAAAAAAGGTGGCTTCCTTACTCGTGATAGCCGCGTTGTTGAGCGTAAAAAATACGGTCGTAAGAAAGCTCGTCGTAGCTTCCAGTTCTCAAAACGTTAAGTTTTACGAACCATCAATTTCAAAACGGCGTATCATTCGATACGCCGTTTTTTTATGCTCTATTTTACAGCATCAACAACTGGTGGCACCATCTCCTGCCAAGCCTTTGGCAAAAGCTTGCTCACAACAAAACGCCTAATTTTGCGCCAGCCCGTACCAAATACAATCACCAGCAATCCAACAATCAGCAAGAGGATAGCAAAGGTAGGCACGCCCGATTGTTGCACCACTTGTGAGCCAAATAACTTATAAATTCCAAGTCCACCAAAATACCCAAGAGATGGTATGAGCAATGCACGGCGATCAATGCATAAAGATGTGAAGGTAAAAAGCAAAACAAGGGCTATCATTACCCATGTACCATCATTTCCCCCCTCAATATGCCCCAGTTGCGTTGTTGCGCCAGCAACCAACACATAAAGCGTATGAACTATCAAAGGTGCAGAAATCAAATGCAACCAAAAAGCACTATCTGACCAAGTGGAAACCCGATGGCGGTCTTTGATATCGCAATAAAGCGCGATGATAAAAATACCAAGGCCACAGAACAGAGGAAAATAAATGAATTGGCGGAAGAATTGCATAATATTATTGCCGTCAAATTCCGCCAATTGATCCCAATTGAAAAGTTTTATCAGCAAG
>CAKMZG010000173.1:0-604 GCA_929200335.1 uncultured Alphaproteobacteria bacterium
CGCCAAGCACTTTTAGTAGTGTTATTCAATTATAATGGTAGGCTATAGCTTGTCACCCAAGAGGGTAACAGCTTTGGGAATAATGACATACACAATAAAGGGATAGAGAGTATTGATGATTTTATAGAAAAATACTGCACTTTAAATCATGACACGTTTAAATGAATTCAAAACACGGCTCAAAATTCATTTGTAGCACAAATAGTTCTCATTTGAGTAAATTTACTAAAGCCACATGCGCTAGCCATGCTCAACAAAATATTCGGCGTAATGCATTTCATCGCGGTCATTAGCTAAAATATTAAGCGAGCCGGTTTCAGCCTCAATAGAAATACTTTTTTCCACCTGCTTACCATTTTGCAATTCAGCAATAATATTTAACTCAAGATTTTCAAGCTCAAGCTCTGATTTATTATGAACCTCGATAAGACCATCAGCATTAACTTTCACCCAGTCAGGTAAATCACTGCCATCAGCCAGAGTTGCTTTATAGCCTTTAATCTTCATATCATCGAAATAGGTATCATTGTTATCAATAGCAATAAAAAGCGTATCGTGTCGGGTGAAGCTGTTGAAATATAATTGTATTAAATCAGTCCTATCA
>CAKMZG010000173.1:614-5259 GCA_929200335.1 uncultured Alphaproteobacteria bacterium
CCTTCATGCGTTGTTCATCATAAGTCAAGCGACCATCATCATTATCAAAGTCACCATCTAAATCTCCAAGAATCAGGGTAAGATTATCATCCACTGGAAAACTGCTCTCTGTTAGAACCCTAACAGAGAATGGTTTCCATGGCTGCTCCGCCCAAAAGTCATTTTGTTGAACAAAAATACTTTTGGCGATCGGACGTTCCCCTGCCTCTTCCCACTCTTCATTATCAACTAATCTGGATAAATCCTGCATACCATCAACAGTATCGGATAAAACTTCATGTTCACCAGCTTTTAACATCTTCTCAGAATTTGGTTCTTGCACATTACTTTCAACAGCGTCAGCATGCGCAACTGCATGTTCTACTTGATTTAAATCCTCAAGCTCCCCTCTCCTGCTAAATTCTTCTTCTGCTGCTTCATTCAGCGCAAGAGAAAATGCCTCAATTGCTGAACCATTAAAAGATTGATCAGCCGCATCTCCATGAAATAAAACATCTGCTTTAGTTTGCAACGCATTATTTATTACAGAAAACTCTTCAGAATATTCATTTACAATCATATCACTAGTAACTTCAGACGCGCCTAAATTAATATTACCATTTTCACCATTTGCTATGATATGAAGCGCAGAAAAACCAACTCGCCCTTCTAAGGTTTCGGCAATTTGCTCTAAGCCATCTCTATTATCATCAATAACAACCACTTCAATCGTAGGATCAATTGAGGCCAGCATCATTCTAAAATTGTCAACACTTCGATCAATAAAAACAATTGCATCTTTGCGTGTAGATGTCAGACTCAAATTAGGCGCTAATGCATCTGCATCAAGCGCGTCAGAGATTACATCATTTTCTTGATTGTTCACATAATCACTAGCTTGTTGCTCCATCACAGCATTTTCAACCGCAGATGTTGCGGTTTCATGACCCGCAGCATCAAGCAAAATTCTTGACTCTAAAGAGCGTAAAACATTACCTACGGTCTCAGGAACCTCAATTTTCTTATCTAATTTTCTATTAAAAAAGGACTTATAGATTTTTTTCATGATTCTTACTTATTATTTTGTTATTTTCGTTTACCTCATTATAGAGCAGTTATTTGAAAAACATATTATACTAATGGCGAGTATCAAATTTGTTACAAAATGGCAGAAAAGTGGGAATTTCATACCTAAAGGCAAAAAAAAATACGAATTATGCAATTCAGGGGTTTAAATTTTCAAATTTATTCCGTAAAGACGAGCAGTCAATTGGATTTGAAATTTTGATTACTCGATAAAGGCACCTTGCCATTGTGATTGAAATTATGACAAATGTGCCCTCTTGGCGAAATTGGTATACGCAACAGACTTAAAATCTGTGGGTCGAAAGACCGTGCCGGTTCAAGTCCGGCAGAGGGCACCAAAACCGCTGCTAAATCACTGATATTGCTTTTTTGCTTTAAAATCAGAGATTTTCATCCTATTGAAACTAAAAGGCTTTTCGGGACGCTCCCCGTGCCATTTAGTGCATATTGCGTATAGATGGATTCACTTAATCGCTACAAGCACTAACTTTTGTTTTGCAAAATCTAAGATCAGAGAATATTTTGCCTTTCAAAAGAAATATGGATTGTTTTTAAGTAAAATTTTTCATACCCTTTCTCCATGATAGATCACCAAAAAAACATATCGGCCGCTTTTATTGTCATTGGCGATGAAATTCTCTCTGGCCGCACTAAAGACAAGAACATCGGCGTTTTGGCTGATTTTCTCACAGCTCATGCCATTGAATTGCAAGAAGTTAGAATTATAGCCGACGATGAAGCAATGATCGTAAAAACCATCAATGAGTTGCACCAAAGATGCACTTATGTTTGCACATCTTGTGGCATTGGCCCAACCCATGATGATATTACCGCTGCCTCTATCTCAAAGGCCTTTGATTTACCCTGCATTGAGGATCCAAGAGCATTTAAAATCTTGGAAAAGCATTATGCTGCGAAAGAATTAGAATTCACTGTAGCCCGCCGTAGGATGACACGTATGCCTGAAGGTGCTGAGCTGATTCAAAATAGCATTTCTAAGGCGCCGGGATTTATTATAAAAAACGTCTATGTTATGGCCGGCGTTCCTCAAATCTTTAATGCCATGCTAGAGACTTTAACGGATAAGTTAGAGACAGGAATACCAATTTATTCAGAAACAATAGATTCGCCACATCCAGAAGGCGAAATCGGCACACTCTTGGGCGAAATCCAAGAGCGCCATCCAAATGTGAGTATTGGCTCATATCCTTGCTATGAGAACAATCAATTTAAAAATCAGATCGTCATCCGCAGCAAGGAAAAATCCAGCATACATAAAGCTATAGATGAAATAAAAGATAGATTACAAATACTTGATACGCCACACTAGCGCCCATAGATATATTGACCATTACATGCCCATAATAATACTATGCAGTTGATAGCAATGACCTGCTTTATGGAGTTAGACAGCAATTAAGTAGCCAAATAACACTTCAACTCAAGATTAATTTTTAAAAACTCTCCTTACCTTACCGCTTGATTCCAAGTTAAACTTGCGGTATCGCTCTATATCCTTATTTTATGAACTCAGGAGCTAATTACCATGTCTCAAAGCCCAAAAGCCTTTCCCGTATCATGGGATCAGTTCCATCGCGATTGCAAGGCTCTTGCGTGGCGCCTAGCTGACAGCACACCAGAAGGTGGTTGGGATGCGATTATTGCTATTACCCGTGGCGGATTGGTGCCTTCAGGTATTGTAGCGCGTGAGCTTTCAATTCGTAATATTGAAACCATTTGCATTGCGTCGTACCATGACTATAAAGACCAAGGCAGCCTACATGTTATTAAAGGTATTTCTGAACAAATTTTGGCAGATGCAAAAAACGGCGCAAATGTTTTAGTGGTCGATGATTTAACCGACACAGGAAAAACAGCTTTAAAGGTGCGAGAATTTTTACCTAATTCACATATCGCCACTGTATATTCTAAACCTCAAGGTCGCCCAGTTGTTGATACTTTTGTAACAGAAGTGAGCCAAGATACATGGATTTATTTCCCATGGGATATGGATTTGGCATATTCAGAACCAATCTCTGGCAAAAAGGATGGCTGAGTCATTTCATGGCTAAGTCATTTCATGGCTAAAACCATCATAAAACCATATTCATTTGTTACTAAATTTTAAAGAGAGATGAATGAATGTTTTATGTTGTTTCAAAATTAATTTGGTTTGTACTTCAGCCCACCGTATTTTTATTATTACTCATTACGCTAGGCGCCTTCATGTTATGGCGTGGCCGCATAAAACTGGGAAAAATAATTTTAGGCTTTGGCCTAATTAGTCTATTAATATTAGCCCTGTCTCCCCTTGGTCATTGGATAGCTCAGCCTTTGGAAGACCGTTTTCCACGGACTCAAAATCTAAAAGACATTGATGGTATTATCGTCCTCGGCGGCTCTATTCGCACCTTGATCACAGAAGGACGTGGCGCAATTGAACTGGGAGAGGCTGGTGATCGGGTTGTAGAAGCCATACGCCTTGCAAAACAAATGCCCACTGTGCCCGTAATTTTCACAGGTGGATCAACAAAATTCATTTATAAAAGTGAATCAGAATCTCTATCAGCCATAAAATTATTTACAGATTTAGGCTTGGATAAATCTCGAATTATTTTAGAGGGCGATTCTTTAAATACCCGGCAAAATGCTGATTATACAAAGCAGTTATTAGGTAATGTTAAAGACAAGCGCTATTTGCTCATCACATCAGCCTTTCACATGCCGCGCGCCATAGGCTGCTTTCGTGCTTCTGGGATAAATGTTAGCCCATGGCCTGTTGATTATCGCTCCCGTGGCAAATCTGATTTTCTGCGCCCAGACTTTGTCCCCTCTCGAATGCTCAATATGGTGGATGTAATGTCGAAAGAATGGTTGGGGCTAATTGCCTATGGCATATTTGGCTATACCAGCGAACTTTTCCCCGCGCGCTCTTCCACTTTAAAATAAAATCGGTTAATATTCGGCTTTAATTAAACCATACTAACTCAAGGTGACAGGCCAATGAATAAAATAGCAAAATAATTCATTAACTATTTAGTATCATTTTGAAAGTTATTTGCTATGCCTAAACGACAAGCACGCCTTAAAACACAGCCTACCTCAAGAAACAAAGTCTTCCTATTTGTCCTTCTGACTCTTATCATTGATATGATGGGGGTTGGCCTAATCTGGCCAATTTTACCAAAACTCATAGAACAGTTAATTGGCACTACCATCTCTGATGCCTCATCCTATTATGGTTGGGCGGTTACCGGCTATGCCTTGATGCAATTCATATTCTCGCCGCTCATAGGCGCCCTATCAGATCGCTTTGGTCGCCGACTTGTTCTACTCATGTCGCTCTTTGCCCTCAGCCTTGATTATCTTGTAATGGCCGTTGTACCCACCTTTACGCTTCTTTTCATCATGCGCTTATTATCAGGTATTTTTGGGGCAACATTCTCCACCGCTTACGCCTGTATTGCTGACATCACACCAGCAAAAGATCGCGCAGGCGCATTTGGCAAACTTGGCGCTGCCTTTGGCTTGGGTTTTATTCTAGGGCCTTTATTAGGCGGAATATTAGGTGAAATAGATT
>CAKMZG010000174.1:0-2946 GCA_929200335.1 uncultured Alphaproteobacteria bacterium
ATCACCATCACCATCACCATCACCATCACCATTGTCGGTGTCACCGTCGCCGCTGGATCCGCAAGCGCAATCTGATTTTAATATATCCGCACCTAATGTTATTGATGCCAAATATGCAAATGATGGCGGATCTACAAGTGAAGATGCGTCTCTTCGTGATGCTATGAATTTAGCGCAAAATACAGTGCAGAATACAACGCAAAATACAACGCAAAATACGGTGCAAAATACGGCGCAGAATTCTTTTGCAACTTCGCAGACCCAAGACCCTGCGCAGGTTTCAGCTTATGATCCTCCACATGATTTTGCACAAAACCCTATTCAAGCGCCTTTGGCAGCTCATGAGCAAGGTGCTGGTGTGCAATCTCCATTGGAGCAAGATTTGGGCCAACGTCTTGAACAGGACGTGTTGGGTAGTTTTACACAAGCTATTAGTGAAAATACACAGGCTGATAATCTGTATAAAGAGCAGGAGCGTTCAAATGCATCGCAAATGCCTTCGATGCCAATTCCTCAGCCTATCCAAGAGCCTAGTAATATGCCACAAAGCGACGTGCTTTATGGTGCTCAATCAGCTGCTGCGCCAAAAATTAATGATTTTGACGATCCTGATCTTTTGGCATTGCGTGAAATTCCTTTGTCGAGCAAAGCACCAGAAATGCAACATGAGGCATTCGATCCATTTCCTGCACAAGAGGAGGCTCTGCCAGCAACATCTGATGATCTAACGGGTGCGTTAGAAGTTGAGATGCAGGCTAATATGAATGATGTGGCTGGTAAAAGGATACAGGAAACCCCAACGAACCTAAATGCCCCAGAAGTTCCCCTAAATGCCCCTGAAGTTCCAAAGACAGAGAAAACTTCTTGGTTTTCAGGTTTGCAATCGGGTTTGTTTAAGTCTGATTCAGGCGAGGTATCGCCTAATGTTGAAAAATCTGCCGAAATGTCATCTGAAGCATTAGAGCCAATAGAAAATTCAACAGCAGAGGTTAATCTGGATAATGAATTCGAAAAACTGTTTTCTGAGTATCAAGTGGAAAGTGCTGCCACGCCTTCAATTGCAGTTGAGTCAGATCTTAAAGGTGTTGATGCTTCATTTGATGCGGCTATTTCATCGCAAGCAAGTGGAGCAGATAATAGTTTTGATCCAAAGTTAGGTTCTGCATCACTGCAAGAAAATTCGCCAAACGATCCTTATGTTAAGGCAGATGCTGGTAATGCTGGCCTCGCTGGTGTAGGTGGCGCTGTTGCTGGTGCAGTCGGTGTTGGGCTCGGTTCTCTTGCAAATTCAAAGAGTGCTGAGGTAGCGCAAAATGCTGAGTCTGTTAAAGAAACAATACCAAACGATCCTGTTGTTAGTGATCCCGCTCTTAATTTTGAAGTTGAGCAACCTAGATTTGAAAGAGCTATAGACGCTCCAGCCGTAAAAGATCCATTATCGCAACCAATGCAGCCACAACAAGCTGATGTTAATAATGATGCCGATATGGGGGCTTTGTTTGCTGATGCGCCAATTCATAGCGATAATTCTAAGCGCGGTGGTATGAGGCTTGGTGGGGTTATCATTGCTCTAGCTCTATTAGGCAGTGTAGGTGCCTTGGCATGGAGCTATCTTGGTAATTCCAATAAACCAGTTGGGGATGAACAAGTTGCCATTATCAAAGCTGATCCCGAGCCTGTAAAAGTGAAGCCAGAAAATCCAGGTGGCGAGGTTATTGCTAATCAAGAACGAGAGGTTTATCAACAAGTTGATGGGGAAAATAAACCAAATAACCAAGAGGTTTTGACTAATAATCGTGAAGAGCCTGATGAGCAAGTAGTTAAACAAAGTCAATCTGAAGAGGGCTTTATTAAGCCGCGCGTTGTTAAGACTGTTGTGGTAAAACCTGATGGTACGATTTTAACTACGGAAACACCTGCTGATAGTAGTGCTGCTGTTAATGAAACGCAGGTTGCTACAAATCAAACTACGGACACGCAAGAAGCTACAGCACAGGCGGTTACAACAGATGCGATTACAGGGGATGCGACAGACGCTACTGAAAATACAATAACTGAACAAGTAAGTGTGCCTGAGATTGATCCTGTAACCGAGCCAAAGGTTGAGAATCCTCCATTAATTAAGGCTCGCCCTGCCAAGCCTGTGGTTAAGCCCACTGAAGTTGTGAATATACAACCAATTACTACTACTGTAAAAGCACCTAAGCCGGTAATATCATCTGTACCAAGTAGTACTTATGTGATGCAGGTCGCTGCTGAACAAAGCGCAGCAGCTGCCCAGACCACTTATAACCGTCTATTGCGCAGATATAATAATCTATTGGCTGGGCGTGGTGTTGATATAAAGCGTGTTAAACTGGATGGCAAAGGTGTGTTTCACCGAATTCGTATTCCAGTTGGTACAAGACAACAGGCAGCAAACCTTTGTGAACAGCTTAAAGCAGCGGGTGGGCAATGTTTTGTTACGAGATAATAAATTTTTGAACATGATAATAATAAATAAATTTTATCTTGTATTTTTATAAAATAATGAAATACTTGATATGGGGCCGGCTCGAATTATCTTAAGGAGAAATTATGAGCAGCATAAAAGCTTATATAGCAGGTTGTGAAGGCCTGTCTCTTAATGCAGATGAAATTGCTTTCTTTAAACAGAATATGCCTTGGGGCTTTATTCTTTTTGCCAGAAACATTGAAAACCCCATGCAGGTAAAACAGCTTTGCTCACAAATGCGTGAGCTAACAGGCCGTGATGATACTCCGATTTTAGTAGATCAAGAAGGGGGGCGCGTGCAGCGTCTAAAGCCACCAATTTGGCAACAATATCCCCATGCTGGCGCTCTTGGCGCGCTTTATAACAAAAATAAGCAGCAGGGAATTCGCGCTACACGCATAATGTCACGCCTTCATGCTAAAGATTTATTGGAATTGGGCATAAATGTAGAT
>CAKMZG010000174.1:2956-5256 GCA_929200335.1 uncultured Alphaproteobacteria bacterium
TAGATGTTTTGGCACCAGGCGCTCATGATGTCATTGGTGAGCGTGCTTATGGTCAAAATCCAGATATTGTTGCGGTGCTTGGTCGAGAGGCAGTTTATGGTTTAATGGAAGGTGGGGTTTTACCTGTCATGAAGCATATGCCAGGCCATGGTCGCGCTAAATCTGATAGCCATTTACATTTACCTCATGTGGAAGCAAAATTGGATGATTTAAAAGCCATCGATTTTGCGCCCTTTAAAGCCTCAACAGATTTCCCCATGGCAATGACTGCGCATATTGTTTTTGAGGATATTGATCCTAGCAGTCCTGCTACCACCTCAAAAAAGGTAATGGATGAGATAATTCGTGGATTTATCGGTTTTGATGGCTTAGTTATGTCCGATGATGTCTCTATGAAGGCACTTTCTGGGGATTTCTTTGAAAGATCGCAATCTATCTTTGCAGCAGGGGTAGATATTGTGCTTCATTGTAACGGTGATATGGCAGAAATGCAGGCCGTCGCGGATGCGTCTCCTGAATTACAGGGAGATGCAAAAAGACGCGCTGATCAAGCGCTCAAATTGCTGAAACCTAATGAACAGATTGCTCAAGCTGATCTATGGGATGAATTTTCACAATTAATGGGTCTTGTTGCATAATGCCTTAATGAAAGGATTTTCAGCTGTTAAGCTTTAAAGCTGTTGGCTGAGCAACAAAGGACAGCTTGCCCGTGGCAAATTCAAACAACGGTCAAAATTCTAGGGATAATAAAACCGAGGATCTATGGGCATCAGATGTGCCTGTGGATCGTTTGGTGGTGGAAGCCGCAGATCGAGCCTCTATTGATCCTCAAATGATTGTCAATCTCGAAGGGTTTTCTGGGCCACTGGATTTGCTGCTTGCGCTTGCACGTAGCCAAAAGGTGGATTTAGCAAAAATTTCAATTTTGAAATTAGCTGAGCAATATCTTGTATTCATTGAAGAGTTGCGTAAATTCCGTTTGGAATTAGCCGCTGACTATTTGGTGATGGCGGCTTGGCTAGCCTATCTGAAATCAAGATTGTTATTACCGCCACCTCATGATGATGATGAGCCTTCGGGGGAGGAGCTAGCGGCTGTGCTTGCCTTTCGTCTTCAGCGCTTGGAAGCCATGCGCGAGGCAGCAGAAAAATTAATGGCACGCAACCGCTTAGGCCAAGACATTTTTGCCCGTGGCGTTCCAGAGCCAATCGTTACTGAAAAAACATCAAAATACCAAGCATCTTATTTCGATTTGTTGAGCGCTTATGTGCATCAACGTCAACGCACAACTGTTGAGCATGTAACAATTAAACGCCGTGAAGTATGGTCATTGCAAGATGCGCGAGATACATTAACTCGGATGTTGGGTAAGTTGGAAGATTGGACGCCGTTGGATAGCTTTATTCTAGATTATTTGGCAACGCCAGAGGAGCGAGTATCTGCAATTGCAAGCTCATTTGCTGCTAGTCTTGAGTTGGTGCGAGAGGGCTCTATCGAAATTCGGCAAGATAGGCCTTTTGCGCCAATTTATATGCGACAATGTGCTGATATTAAACCGAGGGACAAGCGCGCAAACTTAACAGGCGCGGCATCTGAATCTTCAAATGGAAATGGTTCTGCTAATGGAGAACAGACGATATGAATGATCTAAAAAATAATGAAGCCATAAGTGATGATCAAAAGAATAGCTCTACAGTGTCTGCTACACCTGAAGTGTCTGCGACACCTGAAGTGTCTGTGGCACTTGAAGTGTCTTCGATACCTGAGGTTGGTGATGATGAAGCCCAGCCACCAATTGTTGTGGAGCAGGGAGAGTTGAGCGATCTTGCTGGTTTTGATCTGGCTGAAGATAGAACACGTAGCATTTCAAAAGAAGAGTTGCATAAACATATGCGGGTATTGGAAGCTATTTTATTTGCATCCTCAGAACCTGTTTCAGAAAAAGCCTTGAAGGATAGATTGCCAGAGGGTCTTGATCTTAGCATCGTTTTAGATGCGTTGCGCGAAGCCTATGCAACCCGTGGCGTTAATCTGATGAAATTGGGCAAGCATTGGGCATTTCGTACTGCAGAAGATTTATCTTTTTTATTGCATGAGGAGCGCATTGATCAAAAGCGTCTTTCAAAAGCTGCATTAGAAGTTCTTGCTATAATTGCTTACCATCAACCTGTAACGCGGGCTGAGATTGAGGAAATACGTGGGGTTTCTACGTCAAAAGGGACTATTGATGTGCTCTTAGAAACCGAGTGGATACGCCTACGTGGTCGCCGCCGTGCGCCTGGTCGTCCTGTGACCTATGG
>CAKMZG010000175.1:0-4721 GCA_929200335.1 uncultured Alphaproteobacteria bacterium
CGTGCTATCCGCTCTTGCTTTGTCAGTTGCTACAATATCCTATGCAGAGGATACCATTAAGATTGGTGACATTAACAGCTATAAACGTTTGCCAGCTCATACTGTGCCTTATAAAAACGGTGCTGTTCTTGCTATTGAAGAAATCAATAAAGCAGGTGGTGTTAAGGGCAAGATGTTAGAGCTTATCTCTCGCGATGATCAAGGCAAGCCGGGTGAGGCTGTTAAAATTGCAGAAGAGCTTTTTGCCCGCGATGGTGTGGTGATGATTTCTGGATCATTATTCTCTAACATTGGTTTGGCTTTAACATCCTATGCGGGTGAGAAGAAAAAGCTTTATCTTGCAGCAGAGCCTTTGGCTGATGCCTTAGTTTGGGCAAAGGGTAACCGATATACATTCCGCCTTCGCCCATCAACTTATATGCAAGCATCAATGCTTGCAGAGGCTGCTGTAAAATCTGGCGCTAAACGCTGGGCTACGATTGCTCCTAACTATGCCTATGGTAAGGATGCTGTTGCAGCTTTCAAAAAAGTATTGAAAGAGAAAATGCCGGATGTAGAATTTGTTGCAGAGCAATGGCCAGCACTGTTTAAAATTGATGCGGGTTCTGAAGTTCAGGCTTTGGCAGCAGCAAAACCAGATGCAATTTATAATGTGACATTTGGTGGTGATCTAGCCAAATTTGTGCGTGAGGGTAATACACGCGGCTTGTTTAAAGATAAGACAGTTTTGGGCTTATTGACTGGTGAGCCTGAGTACCTTGATCCGCTTCGTGATGAAGCGCCAAAAGGTTGGATTGCAACTGGCTATCCTTGGTATGCAATTGAAACAGCTGAACACAAAGCCTTTGTTGACGCTTATCAAGCGCGTTGGGATGACTATCCGCGCGTGGGTTCTGTGGTTGGATATAATACCATGCTTTCCATTGCTGCCGCATTAGAAAAAGCTGAAAGTACAGATACAGAAGCACTCGTTGATGCTTTTGAAGGACTGGAAGTTGATGCGCCTACTGGTAAGTTTACATATCGCGCATTGGATCATCAAGCTACAATGGGGGCTTATGTTGGTACCATCGATGTTAAAGATGGTAAGGGCATTATGGTGGACTGGAAATATCATGATGGTGCGAACTATTTGCCATCAGATGAAGAAGTTAAAAAACTTCGCCCAGCTGCACAATAAGCAATTTTAATTTGAGGGCAGCGTTGTTGATGCTGCCCTTTTTATTTTCTTATGACATATTCATAAAGGTGATTAATGGGATTTTATCTTGTCCAATTATTAACTGGCCTATCGAATGCATGTGCATTATTCCTTGTGGCTTCAGGATTAACATTGATTTTTGGTGTAACTAGAATTGTTAATTTTTCCCATGGCTCTTTTTATATGTTGGGGGCTTATATCGCCTATACTTTGGTAGAGCAATCATCAGGTGCTTTTGGGTTTTGGGGCAGTTTGTTATTAGCAGGTATTGCCGTTGGCATTATTGGTTTGATTGTTGAGCTAATCGTATTGAAGCCGATTTATAAATCACCAGAACTCTATCAACTTGTTGCAACTTTTGGTGTGATTTTAGTTATTCAAGATTTAGCTCAATGGATTTGGGGTGCTGAAGATTTGTTTGGCCGCCGTGCACCAGGCTTTAAGGGCGAGAATGCAACGGTTGATATAGCAGGTACTTTAATGCCAACTTATGATCTTGCAATCATTGCCATAGCGCTTTCGGTTCTTGGGATTTTATGGTTTATATTTAATCGAACCCGCTTTGGTATTTTGGTGCGTGCTGCAACATTGGATCGCGAAATGGTTAGCGCATTGGGGGTTAATCAATCACTCTTGTTTTCTGGCGTATTCTTTTTGGGCTCCATGCTCGCAGGTATTGGCGGCGCTGTTCAATTGCCAAAAGGCGGCGCGAGCCTATTGATGGATTTTGAAATACTATCGCCGATTTTTGTGGTCGTTGTTATCGGTGGGATGGGTTCCATCTGGGGTGTCTTTGTAGCTTCAATTTTGGTTTCGGTTTTACAAGCTTTTGGTGTGTTGTTTTTCCCACAAAGCACATTGGTCTTAATGTTTTTGGTAATGGCTGTTGTCTTAATTTTCCGCCCTTGGGGACTTTATGGCAAAGAGGAAAGTTCTACCGAACATGCCGCTGGTGAAATAAAAGAACCTTTGCGTGAAGTTGGAAGCAAAATGAAGATGGTGTTTTTAACCATCATCGCATTACTTATCATATCTCCAATCTTTTTAGAGGGTTATAATCTAAACACCATTATTGATGTTCTCGTCTTTTGTTTGTTTGCTGCTAGCTTACATTATATTTTAGGAACTGGTGGTTTAGTATCCTTTGGTCATGCAGCCTTTTACGGTGGCGGCGCATATGCGGCAGCACTCTTGGTTACATATGCCAACACACCTATGGAATTGGCTATATTTTTTGCACCATTTTTAGCCGGCTTTGTCGCGCTGATTATTGGTTGGTTTTGTGTGCGCTTAACGGGGGTATATTTTGCCATGTTAACATTGGCATTTGCACAAGTGCTATGGTCGATTGTATTTCAATGGAGCGCCGTTACAAAAGGTGATGATGGATTAACGGATGTCTATCCTCAAATCATTACCAGTGGCTCAATTCTACATTATTACGTTGTTCTAATTTTGGCTGTTGGTGGCATCATTTTATTACGTGCAATGGCACATACACCTTTTGGCTATAGTTTGCGTGGAGGGAGGGATTCCTCGCTGCGCTCAGAGGCAATTGGCATGGATGTAAAACTTATTCAAATGTCATCTTTTGTTTTTGCTGGCGCTATGGCAGGTCTTGCTGGAAGTTTATTTGTATTTACTAAGGGCAGCGTATTTCCAGATGAAATGACTATTGCACGTTCTTTTGATGCGCTCTTGATGGTTTTCTTAGGTGGTGTACAGTCTTTAACTGGACCGATATCTGGGGCTGCAGCCTTTACACTTTTGCATGAATGGTTAGTGCAGATTACTGAATATTGGCGCGGATGTTTAGGGATATTGATCATTTGTATTGTAATTCTCTTACCAAATGGATTAGCGGGAATCGGTGAATTGTTTAGAAATATTTTCACTAAAACGCCAAAAGAGGAGGCGGCAAAATGAGCTTTCTCAACGTTAAAGATTTATCCAAAAATTTTGGTGGCATTAAAGCTGTTCAAGGGGTTTCCTTCAGTTTAGAAAAAGGTGAGCTTCTTGCATTAATTGGCCCTAATGGTGCGGGCAAATCAACTTGCTTTAATATGCTTTTTGGACAGCTGAAACCTGATGCGGGTAGTGTTGTTTTGGATGGAGAAAATATCACAGGACTTAAGCCCAGAAAAATCTGGCGTAAAGGCGTCGGGCGCACATTTCAAATTACGGCAACCTATGGCTCGATGACGGTTATAGAAAATGTACAAATGGCATTAATTTCCCATCATCATCAAGGCTTCTCTTTTACCAAACGGGCTACAAAAATGTACCGTGAAAAAGCCATGGAAATGTTAGAACTTGTTGGCATGGCAGAGCAAGCCGAACGCGGCACAGCAACCATTGCCTATGGAGACTTGAAAAGCTTAGAGTTAGCCATTGCGCTCGCTCATGAGCCTAAACTTTTGTTGATGGATGAACCAGCAGCAGGCATGGCGCCCACGGAGCGCCAAGCGCTTATGGCTTTGACAAAACGTATTGTGGAAGAAAAGGGTGTGAGCGTACTTTTTACTGAACATGATATGGATGTGGTTTTTGAACATGCAGACCGCATATTGGTTCTAAATCGTGGGCAACTATTGGCCAATGGCACAGTCGATGAAATTCGTTCTAACCCACAAGTACAAGAAGTTTATTTGGGTGGTGGCACCACATTTGCAAATGAGTGAGGCAAAATGCTAAAAGTTAAAAAAATAAATAGCTATTATGGTGGTGCGCATATCCTGCATGATGTTTCATTAAATGTTGAGCAGGGTGAAGTGGTTGCACTTTTAGGACGTAATGGAGCGGGCAAAAGCACTACGATGAAATCCATCTGCGGATTGGTGCAGCCTAAGTCCGGTGTTGTCGAATTTATGGGGCAGGGCATGCAAGGTAAACCGCCTTATCATATTTGTCGCGCAGGCATTGGGTATGTTCCAGAAGAGCGCAGGGTGTTTAGCGAGCTTACGATTTTGGAGAATCTTGAGGTAGGAAAGCGTTCAGCGCGCCAAGATGTGCCGCAGTGGTCTCATGAAAAATTATTTGAGCTTTTTCCAAATCTTGCTGAACGTCGTCAAAATTTAGGTTCGCAACTATCGGGTGGTGAGCAGCAAATGCTATCCATTGCCCGTACTTTGATGGGCAATCCATCATTCATTTTGTTAGACGAACCTTCAGAAGGTTTGGCGCCAGTTATTGTAGAGCAAATGGCGTTAGCTATTATGGAGTTGAAAAAACAAGGCGTGACGATTTTATTATCAGAACAAAATTTACACTTTGCAAAGTTAGTTGCAGATAGAGCTGTTATTTTAGAAAGCGGCTTTGTGCGCTATGGTGGTACAATAGTAGAATTGGAAGCCGATGAAGAAGTTCGTACTGCTTATTTAATGGTGTAGATAAAATATAACTAACCTATGATTGACCATTGGTATAGGCTATCATAGATTTGTTTTATGTTAAAAATCATTGGATAAAAAGTTGGAACGTTATATTTTAGACGAACAGATTGGCTTTGTGTTGCGCAAAG
>CAKMZG010000175.1:4731-5248 GCA_929200335.1 uncultured Alphaproteobacteria bacterium
AAGTAATACAACGTCACGCATCTATTTTTTCGTCCCATATGCCTGATAATTTAACCGCAACTCAATTTGCCGTAATGGCAAAACTTTTTGAGTTAGGCAGTTGTTCGCAAAATAAACTTGGGCGTCATGTGGCTATGGATGCCGCGACCATTAAGGGTGTGATTGATCGTCTGTTCAGACGCGGGCTAGTGAATACAGAGGCTGATTTGAATGACCGCAGACGTTTGAATGTAAATTTAACTCAAGAAGGTGAGGCATTGCTTAAATCAGTATTGCCAAACGCCCTAAAGATTACACAAAAAAGTCTGGAGCCGCTTACACAGGATGAAAGCGAACAGCTGATTAAGCTTTTAAGTAAACTAGCTTAAGGGGTTGATGCGCTCTAATGCTTTACTTCATTGCGGAAGTGGTAAATGCCATCTTGGCCCAATCTGAATAGAGCATCTATATCTGGGTGGCGAACAGGTTGGCCAGAATCATCTATGCGTAGATTTTGTTCCGACACATAGGCTACATA
>CAKMZG010000176.1 GCA_929200335.1 uncultured Alphaproteobacteria bacterium
ATTTTAGAACGAATTTCAACATGATTTTAATTCAATAAAATCAAAAAGATAAAGCGTATTTTGAGAAAATCGCATATAATTTACTTTTAGCCACCTATTATTTCATGAAAATTTTACACTTCTTTGTAGAATCGAACAAAATTATCATTTCTCTATACAATAGAAATTTAGAGAGTTTGCATTTTTAAGAGATGCGCAATATATCATAAATCATAACTTATGACATAATTGGAAACTCTTCACTATTTGGGAAATGCCATGGCTTCAGGATCAAAAAAAGTAATTTACGCAGCTCTAGTCGGAAATGGCCTAATTGCCATCACAAAATTTGCCGCAGCATTCATTACGGGATCTGCTGCTATGTTATCAGAAGCCATTCACTCGGTGGTTGATACATCCAACCAAGGTCTCCTATTATTTGGCATCAACCGCTCTCAAAAACCTGCTGATGAAAAGCATCCCTTTGGTTATGGCTCAGAAATATATTTTTGGGCATTTGTGGTGGCTATCATGCTTTTTGCTATAGGTGCAGGCGTATCACTTTATGAGGGCGTACAAAAGGTCATCCACCCTCACCCAATTAATGATCCGACTATCAACTATATTGTGCTTGGGCTTGCGATGGTATTTGAGGCTGTCGCTTGGTATGTAGCTTTTAAGGAATTTGCTACCACAAAAGGCAAGCGTGGCTATATCGAAGCCATTCGAGAGAGTAAAGATCCAACCATATTTACCGTTTTATTTGAAGACACTGCAGCAATGCTAGGCCTTGTGATTGCATTCATTGGTATTTACATTGCTAGTACATTTGGCCTTCCATGGGTTGATGGTCTTGCTTCCATCTGCATTGGACTTATATTAGCTGGTGTAGCAATGATCTTAGCTTATGAAACCAAAAGCTTATTGATTGGTGAATCTGCCGCTCCTGAAGTTATTGACACCATTAAGGATATTGTGAATGCCACTCCTACCATTACGGGCTTAAATGAGATCAGAACTTTGCATCGGGGTCCTAACGATATTTTACTGGCATTATCAGTTGACTTTGAAGACAGCATCATCGCTGGCAAGGTGGAAGAATCCATCTATCAATTGGAACTCGCTATTAAGGGTAAGTTCCCTGTTGTAAAGCGTTTATTCATTGAAGTGCAATCCGCTAAACACCACGCAGAAGAAATCAAGCGCGCTGATGAATTACGCAAAAAAGAAGCAAAATAGACATGCATCAGTAGAGTTTATTTAACTTCACAGCTTTTGAACTGTTTTTTAATGCAGAAGAAGGCGGCTTTGCGCATGGCTTTAATCTCACCTTCAGTTAATGCCTTGCCAGCCAAAGCCATTGCCTCAGGTGCTTCTGCAAACCCTCGCGTATTGGCAATAAACAACCACATATAAGCTTTTTTTGTATCTTCAGTACCTTTTGAGTAGCTAAGATAATGTACGCCCAAGCTATAAAGCGCTGGCACATGTTGTTGAGATGCGGCCTCAAGCCAAAGGCTTTCTGCTTTTTCCAAATTTCTCTCTACCCCACCCAATCCTTTGGCATGAAATAGAGCTAATCGATCTTGCGCACGCGCCTCTCCTGATTCTGCTAAATTTTGATAAATCCCCGCTGCCTTTTGATAGTCTTGCGCCTCAATAGCCTTTTGTGCGTCGTCATAACCATCAGCCATAGCGCTAGTCATGAAACCAAGGCCAGTTGCTAGCAACATCATCAACAATTTAACTCTAATTCGCATATTTTCCACTTATTCATTTAAATTCAAATAATTATCTGGATACAAGATTTTCTTCAACCATTCAAGAAATCAAACTTATGATTTTTCACCCAAATCACATCACCCATAAAATATGATTATCTTATATTTAATTAATTATAGGTATTGGCTATGCAAATAGGCAACTTTCCTTAAGTAAATGTTTTTTAAAACATAAAAATAACCCTACGTTTTATTAACCTTAAAGAAAGAACACTCAAATACATGTTCATTTAACTTGACAACAGAAAAATTTAAAGTGAAAATCACTCCAATAGACTTTAGTCTTAGTAATAATGAATAAGAAAATGAGAGTGCAAATAATAAAATATTGATAATTAAACCATATGGGGAACTATCGCATCTCCCCCAAAATTCGAACTAACAAGCAATAGATTTGTTCATAATTACTGCCACTATAATAACAACAATAAAATAGACTTCGGTATAAAGCGGGCACAATTAATGCAAAACAATACTAAACAAAAGCAGCCAAAATTATTGCATTCCATAAATATAGGACTAAGCCAAATTAGCCTTAAAGAGTGGCTATACTCAATTACAATTGGCATTATGATTGCCGCGTGCTTTGGTTTGCTTTTCTCTTATTTAATTGTGCAAGACATCGCCAGAGAACAAAAAGTTATTGCTGGGCGCACACTCGCGCATTCAAGCGTTGTAGAAGGTGAAGTAGACTATATTTTTTCGTATTTGCAAGCTGACAATGTAAAAAGCTGCAATCCTGAAACTTTAAAAACAATGCAAAAGATTATCTATGAAGCTTCGTATGTTGAAAATATTGCTATCATTAAAGACGATTACATCCAATGCTCTGGGTTTAATGGTGTAACAACACCAACTGTTAAATTTGAGATGAATCCAGATTACATAAAACCAAATGGTACAGAAATTTGGTCACGGGCTGATATAAAAGTTTATCACAAAACTGCTACCTTCACCGTATTCAGGCGCAACAATATTCTATTGTTCTACGATACCTATAAAACCAACGAGGTAATACCGGGCAATTATCAATGGCAAATATCTCATCGGATATATAAAAAACAACATTATTTTGCTGGCATGACAAATCCAGTTTTTGATACTCCTGTGTCAAATTGGTGGACATTAATAAAATCTTGGGTGCCAGTATATGAGTTTTGCAATGCACGAAATCTCCAGTGTATTCACCTAAAAATAAATCGGTGGAAATTGTTTGTAAATCAAACAATTAAAACAAAGCTCTTATTATTTGCTATAAGCTTGATTTGCTTAACATCAATCTACCTATCCTTGAGATATTTTGGCTGGCGCAAATCGTTGGACACAAAAATTTTGAGGGCACTAAGGGGCAATAAATTTCACTGTTATTACCAGCCAATTATTGATGTAAACACCAAAAAAACTATTGGCGTAGAGGTTTTATCTCGACTAAATTATAAAGGGCAGAATATCACACCTGATGAATTCATACCTATAATTTCTCAACACAATGTAACTTGGTATTTTACCAAGCAAATCATTCAAAAAGCTTTTAATGACCTCAATAGAATTCCATCCTTACCGAGAGATTTCAAGGTTTCGATAAATATCTTTTCGTCAGATGTTGAATCTGGTGTCGTGGAAGAAATCATCCCAATGATTGAGACGTCATCATTCAAGCAAAAGTTGCTAATAGAAATCACCGAAAGTGAATATATCGAAGGTGAAAAAGCACAAATTCACCTACAAAATCTACATCATGCAGGCATCAAAATAGCCATTGATGACTTTGGTACCGGTTACTCAAACATGCTGCAACTGGAAAAAATTAAATGCGACATCTTAAAAATCGACCGTTGCTTTATTAAAAAAATTGACAGTACTAACAAAGGAAAACAATTAATTGACCACATGGTGAATATCGCACATGACAATAAAATGCAGGTAGTCGCTGAAGGCATTGAGAACCAGCAACAAATGGCAAAAATTAAAGCTTTGGGAATAGAATTTGTACAGGGTTTCATGTTCGCTAAACCTAGCGACATTAATGAACTGATTGAAAAATTAAATCATCGAGACCATGTAGTTTTATATAAAAATAAAGTACAAACAACAAACCTAAATGCTGCCTAACGCGTGTAAAGTTTAGGTAAATTCTTTATAGATAAGTAATGCGCTCAAATTAATAGAAAACGCTTGCCAAAATAGATCATGCCATAACAGACTAATAAAAGTCCATTACAGCATTTACATAATACTCTCTTTGTTAGCTTGCTAATTTAGCGCCCGTACTTAGGCTTTTAAGCTTCTCATAAGCGATTTCAGGGTCAACAGCACCAAAGCCAGCAAAAGTACCAAAACCGCAGTCAGAACCAGCAATAACGCGATCTGAACCTACAATATCCTTAAAGCGGTGAATGCGCTCCGCAACAAGTTCTGGATGCTCAACAAAATTTGTTGTCGTATCAACAACGCCCGGCACTAAAATTTTATCTTGTGGAATTTCAGATTTCCGATCGCGGAAAACCGTCCATTCATGAGCATGGCGCGGATTAGATGTTTCAAATAATACATAACGCGATTTAGTATTCATCAAAGTTGTAAAAACTTTATCCATAGAAATATCGCAAGTATGTGGGCCTTCATAGTTGCCCCAGCAAATATGCACCCTCACCTTTTCGGCAGGCACATTTTCAAGTGCATAATTTAATGCCTCCACATGGCTATCTGCAATCTTTATAAATTCATCATCGGTTAAATCATTAAACAACATATGACGCGATAAAGCTAAATCAGGGCAATCTAATTGCAGATCAAGACCCGCACCGACAATGGTTTCATATTCGGCGCGCATAACTTCTGATAAGGCTTCAAGATATTTCTCACGCGTTGGATAATAATCATTTTGTAAAAAAAGTGAAATCACCCCTGGGGATGCGGCATTCATAAAACCACGTTCAGCCCCATGTTCTGCCATGGCAGATTTAAGATTTGAGATGTCTTTATTTAAATCATCATGAGATATAGATTTAATCTCACCTGTGCACATTGGACGTGCATAGGTTGGTGTACCACCATCATCAGCTAAACGCTTTAAAAAGCTTGGAAATTGCTGTAAATCTTGCGGTGCATTACGAGGACTATCGCCAGAAAACCCAGTGTAGCGATCTTTAACATAAGTAGCGTAAGAAATTTTGGAAGTCTCTCCATCGGAAACAATATCAACGCCCGCAGCCACTTGCTTTTTTACCGTATCAGATACAGCTTTTGTCATAGTAGCATCAAATTCAGCTTGATCATAAACCTCATCATTTTCGCGCGCAAAAATAAAATCAACCACTTCCTGTGTTCGAGGGAGTGAGCCCACATGAGTTGTTTTAATTCTAGACATAACAGTTCCTTTTAAAAATCTACAACGGTTGGGCCAGCTGGATCATCCGTATTACGCACTCTAAACATTGATGCTTCACCAGACATATTTGGTTGGATTTTACG
>CAKMZG010000177.1 GCA_929200335.1 uncultured Alphaproteobacteria bacterium
CCAAAGCGCTGTTTTGCATGGTTAAGACAACGCCTTGCATGCTCTTCAGCGCCCAATTCTTTGGTGCGAGATCTATTGGGTAGTTCGATGGAATAATCCATCAATGGGAGGCGCTCTATAATGCCATCAAAATCAATCCATCCTTCACCGGGGTAAAGGCGGGCATCTCTTGCTAATTGAATCATCCCCTCGCGGGTATCGGCAATGCCGGGCAAACAATCGGAGATGTGTAAGAAATTTAAATAGCGTTCAGGAATGTGCAAAAGTTCGCCAATATCAACACGGCTGAGATGTAAATAAAGAGTGTCTATCAGAATGCCTGCATTGGGTTGGCCTGAAGTTTCCACAATATCCAAAACCTCATCAAGGGTGCGAAGGCGAGAAAAACTAGGAAATTCTAAGTCAATGCTTAGGCCATAGGGTGCCGCTATTTCACAAGTTTCAGAAAAACAATCAATGATGAAATCACGGTCAGAACGCGTTGATGTCCAAGCACTCATAATCATGCGTTTTGCACCTAATTCAGCACCTAACTCAATGGCTGCTTCAAATTTACGGGGGTCACAATCATCCGTAATCCGTGCAAGCTCAACATCAAGCACCTGTATGCCTGTTGTTTTTAGGGCATATTTTGTAGCATCAATGAGCGCTTTATCGCTGGGAAAGTTTGCAAATTCGCCGGGCACATTCATCGGTATAAAACGAGGGCTAACCGCATCATATCCCGTGCGAGCTGCAATATAGATAAGCTCTGGCACGGGGGCATCAATCACCGTTAAATGCGCAAGCGAATAACGTGGCTCTGTAGGTGTCGTATCTGCCCTCATTTAATTATCCTATATTAATGATATAATCATTAATAATATAAAATATATGATATTTTAAGATAAATCAAATATTTTTTGAGCTTGACTATAATTATTGGGGGTGGCATGAATTAATTTGTTCAAAAATGCATCCAATTATTTTAGTTAAATTGATATGGATCAATTTTTTTTCATTTAGACTCATATAATTTTTTTATAAGAAAAATGACTTAGTTTACCAAAGTCATTTAATAAATGTGAAAGCAGATCACATGTCTAAGATAAATTTAACACCTTCCAAGTCAGAAGTGGCGCGTTCCCGCGCTGATGAACTTTTTTCTTTTTTGTTTTTAACCGTTGTGTTGGCGCCATTCGTAGCTATTGCAGTGGTTGGTGGTTATGGATTCATAATATGGATGATGCAGTTAATATCAGGTCCACCAGGTGGTCACTGATTCGATCCGAGCAAAGGTGGAAGTCATGAAATCTAAAGAACATGCAGCAATAGATATTTCGAAGCGTAAGTTGTTTTTTGGCAAGTCCATCCAATCTGAAATTGATGATGATGCGCCAAAAACGATAGCATTGGCGGAAAATTGTTTATCTTTTCAAGGAATATCTTGTCGCTCATGCGAAGATGCCTGTTTAGAGGATGCTATTTTCTTCCGTCCTCAATTGGGCGGGAAAGAAACCCCAAAAATTGATTTTAAAAGCTGCACGGCTTGTGGTGATTGCGTGCCAGTATGTCCCTCATCCTCTCTTTCATTAGTGGAATACCGTGATGAAGTATAAGCCAGAATATTTAAAATCAAATGAGCTACATATTACCAGTGTTTTGGTGCAGGTGGCTCATGAACATTTATCAACTGTGCGTCAAAGTATAGAAGACATGCAGGGTGCCGAAGTGCATATTGTAGGCGAGGGGGGTAAGCTCATTGCATCATTTGAAGCAAATGATCTTGGCTATATTACAAATTCTATTGATGAAATAGGCCGTATGAATGGTGTCGCTAGCGCCACGCTTATCTATCATCAAACAGAATCAGAAGATCAAATGGATGAACTTATCGAAGTTGATCCAGATAATTTATCGCAACTCCAAAATGGGAACCTATCATGAAAATAAGTCGTCGCGATTATATAAAGGCAAGCGCTGTGTTAACAGCTGCAACAGCTGCTGGTATTCCAACTACTGGCAATGCTGCAAATATAGAAACTTCAGCCGAGAAAATTGGTCTCAAGTGGGATAAAGCCCCTTGCCGTTTCTGTGGCACAGGTTGTTCCGTGATGTTAGCAACTAAGGGTGGCAAAATTGTTGCCTCCCATGGTGATGTAAAGTCTCCCGTTAACCGTGGCTTGAACTGCGTTAAAGGATATTTTCTTTCTAAAATTATGTATGGCAAGGATCGTTTGACCCAGCCATTACTTCGTAAAACCAATGGTAAGTATGATAAGAATGGTGAATTTGAAGCTGTATCATGGGATGAAGCCTTTGATATTATGGAAGAAAAATTCAAAAAAACCTTGAAAGAAAAAGGCCCAACAGGCGTTGGCATGTTTGGATCTGGTCAGTGGACAGTGATGGAAGGCTATGCGGCATCTAAATTGATGAAAGCTGGCTTTCGTTCTAACAATATTGACCCTAATGCGCGCCACTGTATGGCATCCGCTGTGGGTGGCTTCATGCGTACCTTTGGTATTGATGAGCCTATGGGGTGTTATGATGATTTTGAGGCTGCAGACGCATTTGTGCTGTGGGGCTCAAATATGTCAGAAATGCATCCTATCCTTTGGACACGCATAACAGATCGCCGTTTATCTAATGAGCATGTGAAAGTTGCTGTTTTGTCAACTTACCAACATCGTTCGTTTGATTTGGCTGATATTCCGATGGTGTTTACCCCTCAAACGGATATGGTAATATTGAATTATATTGCTAATCATATCATTCAAACTGGCAAAGTGAACAAAGACTTTGTTAGTAAGCATACTAATTTCCGCATGGGTAATAAGGATATTGGTTATGGGTTGCGTCCGGAGCATCCACTAGAACAAGCCGCAGAAAATAATGATAAAGTTGGCGGTTCATCAGAATCTAGCTTTGAAGAATTTGCAAAGTTTGTTTCAGAATATACTTTAGAAAAAGCCCATGAAATGTCTGGGGTTTCTAAAGAAAAACTTGAAGCCCTTGCAGAATTATATGCAGATCCAGATACGAAAGTAATGTCACTTTGGACAATGGGTGTTAACCAGCATACGCGCGGTGTGTGGACTAATAATTTGATTTATAACATCCACTTGCTTACAGGAAAAATTTCTGAACCTGGCAATAGCCCGTTCTCACTAACAGGTCAACCATCTGCTTGTGGTACTGCGCGTGAAGTGGGTACTTTCTCACACCGTCTACCAGCTGATATGGTGGTTAAAAATCCTAAGCACCGTAAAATTGCAGAGAAAATTTGGAAGTTGCCAGAAGGCACTATTCCAGCAAAACCAGGTGCTCATGCCGTCTTGCAAAACCGTCATCTGAAAGATGGTAAGATTAATGCTTACTGGGTGCAGGTGAACAATAATATGCAAGCCGCACCAAACATGCTGGAAGAGGGTCTGCCAGGATATCGTAATCCTGATAACTTTATTATCGTTTCAGATGCTTATCCAACCGTTACTGCGCAAGCAGCTGATTTGATTTTACCAACTGCTATGTGGGTAGAAAAAGAAGGTGCTTATGGTAATGCTGAACGCCGTACCCAAGCTTGGCATCAATTGGTTGATGCGCCGGGTGAATCTAGATCTGATCTATGGCAGTTAGTTGAGTTTTCTAAGCGCTTTACAACCGATGAAGTATGGCCTGCTGAAATTCTAGAAAGCAACCCAGAGTATAAAGGTAAGACACTTTACGATGTGCTTTATCGTAATGGTAATGTTGATGCTTATTCAATTGATGAAATCTCTCACGATCATAATAACCAAGAATCAAAAGAGTTTGGTTTTTATATTCAAAAAGGTTTATTTGAAGAATATGCTCAATTTGGTCGTGGTCATGGTCATGATCTGGCGCCTTATGATCGTTATCATGAAGAGCGTGGATTACGTTGGCCAGTTGTTGATGGTAAAGAAACCAAATGGCGCTTTAAAGAAGGCTCTGATCCATATGTGGGTGAGGGCAAGGACTTTGAATTTTATGGCAAGCCAGATGGCAAGGCTGTAATTTTTGGCCTACCTTATGAACCACCAGCAGAAAGCCCAGATGAAGAATATCCGTTTTGGCTATCAACAGGTCGTGTGCTTGAGCATTGGCACTCTGGTTCCATGACGCAGCGTGTGCCTGAGCTTTATAAAGCTTTCCCTGATGCTGTATGTTTCATGCATCCAAATGATGCAGAAGAATTGGGCGTGCGCCGTGGTGATGAAGTTAAGATTTCATCGCGTCGGGGTTCTATGAATACCCGCATTGAAACCCGTGGCCGTAATAAACCACCACAAGGCCTAGTCTTTGTGCCTTGGTTTGATGCAAGCCAGTTGATCAATAAAGTGACTTTGGATGCCACTGATCCAATCTCAAAACAGACAGACTTTAAAAAATGTGCCATCAAGATTGAGAAGGTGTAACATGCGTATTCTATTTATTATTTGCAGTGTATTGTGTCTTTTGCTTCAGCCAACTTATGCTGATAACAAAGATATTTTTACCCTTCGCCAAACACCACTTGAAGTAGTGCCTGAACCACCACGAATGATGCCGCAGGATAATAAAGATCAGCGCAAGGTGCGTAATTACCCTGAGCAACCGCCGGTAATCCCCCATAAGACGGAACACTATCAAGTGGATGCTAAGGTCAACCAATGTATGAATTGTCACGCAAGGCGTGCAATTGATGAAAGTAATGCCCCAGCTGTATCCATCACTCACTATATGGATCGTGATAATCAATTCCTAGCCAGTGTTTCACCGCGCAGATATTTTTGTAATCAGTGCCATGTTTCTCAACATGAGGCCAAGCCTTTGGTTGAAAATGAATTTATAGATGTTGAAGACATCATTAAATATCTAAAAGATAAGAAGTGAGATTAGGTATGTGGTCAAAAATAAAGCACTTCTGGGGTGTGATTAATAACCCCAGCACCTATTTCAGTCTTGGTTTTCTAACCATTGGTGGATTTCTTGCTGGCATTATCTTTTGGGGTGGTTTCAATACTGCAATGGAGCTAACAAATACCGAAGCCTTTTGTACGGGCTGCCACGAGATGCGTGATAATGTTTATGTAGAATTGAAGCCTACTATTCACTATTCTAACCGCTCTGGTGTTCGCGCTATATGTTCAGATTGTCACGTGCCACATAATTGGTCAGATAAAATTGCTCGTAAAATGCAAGCTTCGAAAGAGGTTTGGGGCAAGATCTTCGGTACAATTAATAC
>CAKMZG010000178.1:0-565 GCA_929200335.1 uncultured Alphaproteobacteria bacterium
TTTATTGCGATAATGTGTAGAATAGGTCATAAAATATATATAATCAATTTATAACACCTTTCCTATATATGTTTTTCATCGGTATATTCTTATGGTTTGCTGTGGGTGTTATGTGGAAAGACAAGGCCATCATGGTGGTTCATGTTGGTGCCTTTATCTCCCTAATGGTAGGCTATTTGAACGCTTAAGTTATTTCAGTTTTTCCAGTTGATCGCCATATTCAATCAATGCCTGCTCTCCCTTGGGAGATAGGCCATAGCAACCGCGCGAGATACGAATAAACCAGCCATAATAATCATTCTGGCAGATTGAGCTGGCGCGGATAACGCCCGTCTCAGCTTTAATATCTTTCAAAAGTGCCTCATTATTTTTTGCAATATGCGCCAAACACCGTAAAGCATCTTGGCGATAGGCCGTAATAATTGGCTTACCTGTTGAACCACCCACATTGGGATCGCCCGCACGGTGTTCAAATTCTTTCAACAGCAATCCCGTACGTTTCTTAATTTTTCGCGGCGAATAAGGGGCGGGATCACAATGCACTTCCACAAAGCCCTCTTCGCCG
>CAKMZG010000178.1:575-5211 GCA_929200335.1 uncultured Alphaproteobacteria bacterium
CCGCGTGTAGTTTCAACACTCAAAAGCCCTAATCCCAAACGACGGCAAAGCTTGATTAAATCTTTACGATTTTTTTTCCAAAATTTTGCAGGGTTATCTTTACTTGGCGCGGCAATGGCCAAATAGACATCATCGCTCATAGCAAAACGATCAATACCTTGCAGAATTAAAGGCAGTGTAAAACCTTGCTTTAATTCCACAATAACAGGCAGCTCATCCCCACGAACTGCAACCACATCACAATTTTTAATTTCAGATTTAACCTCATAGCCCTGATTTTCTAAAAATCGCTTCACGGGTAGATATAGATCAGTTTCAGCCATTATCTTGCCTTAAAACTTAAACCCCTTCATTATTCCAATCATATAATGTCTGCTTTAATTGCTTTGAAGCATCATTCAATTTATCAGCGCATAAAACAGTAGGCTGTTTTTCTAGTTTTTCTATAGTAATTAGAATGTCTGATTGAGTTTTAATGAAATTCTCTTGCATCAAATCCCTACCAACACCCAAACAATAATCATTAAACTTAAAATCTCCGCCAATGAGTTCATTGCTTACAGTAATTCGTGCATTTGGTATGCCATAAGAATCCGCACATATTAAACCATGCAAACTAGATGATAGAATCAAATCACATCGTGAAATTTCTTTCAAAACTTGTGTATAATTGTTTTCCACATCGATCACCATGAAATTAGGCAATTTTGAAATTTGTAAAAATACTTCATTATCTTTATGAAAATAATGTGGAATAATACCTATAACTCCAGTTTTCTTTTCAGTAGGAACAATATCTCGTGCTAATATTCCAGGATCACCATATATTACACTCTCTTTTAGACCTAAATATTTAGCGGTTAATGGACCTCGTAAAGCTAATATATCTGCTTTTGGTAAAAATACTTTTCTAGGTGCAATTAATCCAGTACCCCAAATTGCAATCGGTTTTTTTTTATAAATAATATCATATAAATTTCTTCTATATTTTCTCTTACGATTTTTCCAATGCTGCAATATACTGCCAATACCAAGAATTTCAGCATCTAAATATGAAGAAGATTGTACTTTTTCATTTAATAAATGACTAATTATTGCTGGAGATAAATCGTCACCAAAATTACCTTCAGGCCTTACATAATACCCCACATTAATCATAGTAAACTATTCCCTCAGAAAATTTTGATATAAAGAGTTTGAGTTTATTACATAAATTATTTGCAAATCATATAGCATATATAATTTGCAATAATCTAAAGCCCATTAATTGGGACTTTTAAATACTGCTGCCCTTCGTCATCGGGTTCGGGTAATTTACCAGCGCGCATGTTTACCTGAATGGAAGGAATAATCAACGTTGGCATATTAAGTTGCTTATCGCGTTCTTCGCGCATTTTGATAAACTCATCCCGTGTTTTATCCCCACCCACATGAATGTTATATTCACGCTCTTCGCCCACTGTGGTTTCCCATTTAATATCACGACCATTGGGACCATAATCATGACACATGAAAAGCCGCATATCATCTGGCAGACTCAAAAGTTTTTGGATACTATCATAAAGCTCGCCCGCATCACCGCCTGGGAAATCAGCCCGCGCAGAACCACCATCGGGCATGAAAAGAGTATCGCCTACAAAAGCCGCATTGCCAATAACATGCACCATACAAGCAGGTGTATGCCCAGGGGTATGCATGGTAAAGACCTTGAGAGCGCCAATGGAATAATGATCTCCATCAGTGAATAATTGATCAAATTGGCTACCATCGCGCTGAAATTTTGTGCCTTCATTAAAAATCTTACCAAAGGTCTCTTGAATAAGCGTAATGTTCTCACCTATGCCCAGCTTACCGCCCAATTGCTCTTGAATATAGGGCGCACCCGATAGATGATCAGCATGGACATGGGTTTCAATCAACCATTCTAATTTTAAACCATGGGCTTTTATATAGGCAATAATTTCATTCGCATGATCATAAAAAATACGACCTGCTGCATAATCCATATCCATAACGCTATCAATTACCGCACAGCTCTTGGTTGTAGGATCAGACACCACATAAGAAATAGTATTGGTATTTTTATCAAAAAAACCTTTTATGTCAGGCTCTTGCGCCATATCAATGAGATAATTTTGCATTCTTCCACTCCTAAAAAGATCTTAGGGAAAATTATAAGCAGAATTAACCATTTTACAAGTTTAAGCCTTTGTTTCACCCCGTCTTTAAATTTAAGACAATTTTTTACTTGCACTTCATTAATCCCGTGCCAATATAGTTGTTCACCTTAGTTGATTGGGTGATAACCATTTGGGTGTGGTTTACATGATATGGAGCAAAATATGATCGGTCTTGTACTGGTAACACATGGTCAATTGGCCAATGAATTCCGACTGGCACTGGAACATGTGGTAGGTCCACAACAACAGGTGGAAACCATCTCTATTGGACCTGATGATGATATGGAGCGCCGCCGCCAAGATATTTTGGCAGCAGTAGCTGAGGTGAATTCAGGCAATGGTGTTATTCTGCTAACTGACATGTTTGGCGGCACACCTTCTAACCTTGCCATTTCTGTTATGGAACCTGGCACCATTGAAGTAATCGCAGGCGTTAATCTACCGATGTTGATTAAGCTAGCCTCTGTCAGAAATGATGATAATATTGAGGCTGCCCTTAAAGAAGCCCAAGATTCTGGCCGCAAATATATCAATGTCGCCAGCCAAGTATTAAATGGGCAATAGTGATATTAATGAACGATACCCCCTCATCCATTCGCTGTGAAATATGCAATCAACGGGGGTTGCATGCCCGCGCCTCAGCAAAATTTGTAAATTGTGTTGACCAGTTCAAAGCAAAAATCACCGTTGAAAAAGATGGCATGATTGTTGGCGGCACCTCTATTATGGGCCTTATGATGTTAGCCGCCAGCAAAGGCAGTTTCATCAATGTTTCAGCTACGGGTGAGGATGCTCAAGCAGCGCTAGATGCTATAAAAACACTGGTCGCTGATAAATTTGGCGAAGAGATTTAATTCATCTCCCTATCAACGCGACATCACGACATAAAGAAATCTTTATATCAACTTGATTCGCACTTAAAAACCTGATAGACGTGGCTTCAAATAAGGTGGGGCAAATTTTATTCCCATGCGCTTAAAGAATTTATCAACTTAAAGGAGCCTAACCATGGCATTTACCGATTACGCAGTTGCGGACATTAGTCTTGCAGATTTTGGCCGCAAAGAACTGGATATTGCAGAAACTGAAATGCCAGGCCTTATGGCTATTCGTGAAGAATATCGCGATGCTCAACCCCTAAAAGGCGCCCGCATTGCTGGCTCTCTTCACATGACCATTCAAACTGCTGTTTTGATTGAAACATTGGTAGCACTTGGTGCAGAAGTGCGCTGGGCATCATGCAATATTTTTTCAACGCAAGACCATGCTGCGGCTGCTATTGCTGCTCAAGATATTCCTGTATTTGCTCATAAGGGTGAAACTTTGGAGGAATATTGGGAATTTGCCGATAAAATCTTGGATTGGGGCAATGGCGAAACCTGTAACATGATTTTGGATGATGGTGGTGATGCTACTATGCTGGTTCTTCTTGGCGCTAAAGCAGAACAAGACCCTTCAGTTCTTGATAATCCATCAAATGAGGAAGAAGAGTATTTCTTCAAAACCATTAAGGCGCGCTTAGCAAAAGAGCCTAACTTCTATTCAAAATGCCGCGATGCCATTAAAGGCGTATCTGAAGAGACAACAACTGGTGTTAACCGTCTGTATCAATTGCATGCTAAGGGCGATCTACCATTTCCAACCATTAATGTGAACGATAGTGTGACCAAATCTAAATTTGATAATAAATATGGTTGCCGCGAATCGCTAGTTGATGCGATCCGCCGTGGTACGGATGTTATGATGGCTGGTAAAGTAGCTATTGTTTGTGGCTATGGTGATGTGGGCAAAGGCTCCGCACAATCGCTGGCTGGTGCTGGTGCGCGTGTATTGGTAACTGAGGTTGATCCAATTTGTGCGCTTCAAGCTGCAATGGATGGCTTTGAAGTTGTAACCCTAGAAGATGCAGCGCCACGCGCCGATGTTGTGGTAACAGCAACAGGTAACAAAGACATTTTGACCGTGGATAACATGCGCGCCCTTAAAGACATGGCAATTGTGTGTAACATTGGTCACTTTGACAATGAAATCCAAGTTGAAGGCTTGAAAAACTTTAAATGGACAAACATTAAGCCACAGGTTGATATGATTGAATATCCAGATGGCAAACGCATGATCCTATTGTCTGAAGGTCGTCTTGTGAACCTTGGCAATGCCACAGGCCATCCAAGCTTTGTGATGTCTGCATCATTTGCCAATCAAACATTGGCTCAAATTGAGCTTTGGACAAAAGGCGATGAATATGAAATCGGCGTGCACACGCTACCAAAACACTTGGATGAAAAAGTAGCTGAATTGCACCTTAAAAAACTGGGCGCACAATTGACCAAACTCTCAAAAGAGCAAGCCGATTATATTGGCGTAACGCAAGAAGGTCCATTCAAGCCAGATCATTATCGTTACTAGCGCATGCAGCATTTAGGTGAATTCACCTAAATGATAACTGTTTGCGCAAA
>CAKMZG010000179.1 GCA_929200335.1 uncultured Alphaproteobacteria bacterium
TCCAAACCTCAATGATGATGATTGGTTATGGGGTGGTGATATTAATAACATCTATCTTTCAATCAAACATGGCATTCGCTCTGAAGATGATGATGATACAAGATCAAGCGAAATGTCTGCATTTGGCCGCGATGATCTGCTTAAAAATACTGAAATCTCTGATGTGACAGATTATGTGCTTAGCTTAACCGAGCATGAGCATGATGCTGCAAAAGCCAAAATGGGCGCTGATATTTTTGCTAAAAATTGTGCCTCTTGCCATGGCGAAGATGCCAAAGGCAATCAAGAGGACGGTGTACCAAATCTTGCTGATGCTATATGGTTGCGTGGGGATAGCCGTGAGGAAATTTACGCACAAATTCATACACCTAAACATGGTGTTATGCCAGCTTGGGGAGAGCGCTTGGGAGACAGTGCTGTTAAGCAATTAACACTCTATGTTTATAGCTTGGGTGGAGGTCAATAAGGGTTTAAAGAAGCCTTATTGTCCCAAGCATCAAAGAATACAAAAAAACGTCGCAAAAAATGCGACGTTCCATAGATATCAACAAAGGATAAAGCACAATGCTTTATAAAGCGCGAACTAAAATCCACCCCAAACGCGCCAAAGGTTTCTTCCGCACCTTAAAGTGGTGGATCATGGGCATAACCCTTGGCATTTATTATCTCACCCCTTGGATTAGATGGGACAGAGGCAGCTTTGCCCCCGATCAAGCAGTGCTTGTAGATGTGGCAAACCGCCGTTTTTATTTCTTCTTCATTGAAATTTGGCCGCATGAGTTTTTCTATGTGGCAGGCATGTTGGTCATGGCTGGCATTGGCTTATTTCTAGTCACCTCCAGCCTTGGACGGGCTTGGTGTGGCTATGCTTGTCCCCAAACCGTATGGGTTGATTTATTCCTAGTTGTAGAGCGTGCCATTGAAGGTGACCGCAATGCCCGTATTAAATTGGACAAAGCACCTTGGACAAGGGATAAATTTTTCAAGCGGACTCTCAAGCATATCATATGGGTTCTTATTGGTATTTTAACCGGTGGTGCTTGGATTTTCTATTTTGCTGATGCCCCAACACTGTTGGTAGATATCTTTACGGGCAATGCCCATTATGTGGCCTATGCAACCGTTGCGATTATGACAGCCGCCACTTATGTTTTTGGCGGCCATTTACGCGAACAAGTATGCGAATATATGTGCCCTTGGCCTCGCATTCAAGCAGCTATGCTTGATGAGCATTCGCTAATTGTGACCTATAATGACTGGCGTGGTGAGCCAAGATCTCGCCATGCTAAAAAGCTTAAAAAAGAAGGTAAAATCTCTGGCGATTGCGTAGATTGCAACGCCTGTGTTGCCGTTTGTCCTATGGGTATTGATATCCGCGATGGCCAACAGCATGAATGCATTACCTGCGCCCTTTGTATTGATGCTTGTGATGGCGTGATGGAAACTCTTGGCCTTGAAAAAGGCTTGATCGCATATGCCACATTGAATGCCTATGAAAGCAATATGGCATTAGCCACGGGTGATCCTAATTTCACCCTTTATGGCATTCGCGATCAAGATAAATCCAAACTGATTGATCCCACTAAAATTCGCAATAAAATGGGCGAATTAAGCGATAAAATTATTGAGACTACGCTTAAGAGTATTTTTCGCCTACGCACCATCATCTATGCTTCAATCTATGCACTTATTGGATTGGCTTTGATCATAACCCTTGCAATGCGCAGCACGTTGGATGCCAAAGTTTCTCATGACAGACAACCGCAATTTGTGGTGCTATCTGATGGTTCTATTCGTAATGGTTATACCATTCGCATCTTAAACAAACAGGGCGAACCACGCCGCTTTAAAGTCTCAATTCCTGAGCTAGAAGGCGCTACAATTCAAGCACAGAACCATGAAATGTTAGGTGATAATGCCTTTATCATGGAAGTCCCTGCAGATAAATTGAAAGCCGAAAAACTATTTGTTATCCTGCCGAAAGAATTGGCAAAAAATGGCCGTAAAAATTTCCACTTTGAAGTGGTAACCGAAAACGGTGAAGACCGCACATCTGTTGAAGCACAATTTGAGGTACCTCATAAAGGTAAATAACCATGACAAATGACTTTCAAAAATCTGGCGATTTCAGGCTTAAGGGTTGGCATGTTTTAGCGGCATTCATCGCCTTTTTTGGGGTGATTATTGCGGTTAATCTAACCATGGCGACCCTTGCCTCTAAAAGCTGGACGGGGCTTATTGTTAAAAACAGCTACGTGGCAAGCCAACAATATAATGAAAAATTAGAGGCCGCAGAAGCTCAACGTAAATTAGGTTGGTCTTCTAAAATTCTTTATAAAGATAACCATCTGGTTATTGTCATGCAGGATAAAGCAGGTAGCGTATTAGAGTTGGATGAAATTACGGTGAAAATTGGTCGCCCAGCATTTGAACAAAAAGATCAAATGCTGAATATGTTGGCACTTGGTGCTGGCAGTTATGTTAATGAAATCCCACTAAAAGATGGTGAATGGGCTATTGAGGTTTACGGCAAAAAAGGCGATAGCACCTATCGTCGTGATGCCCGCATTTTGGTCAATGGCAATAAAGCGAGCGTATTGGAATGACGTGCTGTACTGCTGATATTGTAAAGTCTCATGCCCAAGGTGATGCGGGTAAAATCACTCGTAAATTGAATTTGGAAGAGTTTCTCGCCCTTTCAACACCACATGATGATAAAACGATGATCAGCACTTTCACCGTGCCAGATATGCGCTGCGCTGCTTGTATCCAAAAAATAGAAAAGGGCATTGGCGCCATACCCATGGTGCTCAATGCACGGGCAAACCTCTCTAACCGTTCATTAACCGTGGTTTGGGATGTCGAGGACGCTAAAAACCCAGAGAACAGCCCGCTTGATATCGGCCTAACTCTTGAGCAATTGGGCTATGAAAACCATCTACTTGATCAAAACATTGATCCCACCCAACCCCTAAAGCAAGAAAGCCAAAAACTGCTGTTCTCTCTTGCTGTTGCAGGTTTTGCTGCATCCAACATCATGCTTTTGTCTGTTTCAATTTGGTCTGGCACTGCGCAGGTTACAACAGAGCTGTTTCATTTGATCTCAGGATTAATTGCGGCACCTGCAGTACTCTTTGCGGGGCGTGTTTTTTTTAAATCCGCCATTTCTGCCCTAAAGCATGGGCGATTGAACATGGATGTGCCAATCTCGCTGGCTGTTTTATTGACGCTTATCCTTAGCATATACGAATCTATCACAGGTGGGCAGGAAGCCTATTTCGATGCCTCTGTGACGCTTTTGTTCTTTTTGCTTATTGGGCGTTATCTTGACCATAAAATGCGAATAAAAGCGCAGGGTGCCGTAGAACGCTTATCAAATATGGCCTCAAAGGGCGCAAGCTGCATTGATGAAGAAGGCAATGCCCAATATATTTTGTTGAATGAGATTAATGAGGGCATGAAATTGCGCATTTTCCCCGGTGAGCGCATTCCTGTGAATGGTAAAATCATCGCGGGCGAAAGTGATTTTGACAAATCCCTCATCACAGGAGAAAGCGATCCCGTTCAAGGTAAGAATGGCGATTTACTAGAGGCTGGCTTATTAAACCTTTCTGGCACCATTGATATGATTGCAACAAGTACTGCAAAAAACTCATACCTTGCAGAGATTAAAGCCATGATGGAGGCCGCCCAACAAGGCCGTGGACAATATGTACGCATTGCCGAGCGCATGGCCAGCATTTACGCGCCTGCGGTACATATTTTGTCAGCACTGACCTTTTTGGGCTGGATGATCTATAGCCAAGGCAATTGGCATACTTCCATTTATACAGCCGTAGCAGTTTTAATCATCACCTGCCCCTGTGCATTGGGCTTAGCTGTACCTGTTACCCATGTGGTGGCCTCAAGCCGTTTATTTTCCAAAGGGATTATGATGCGCGATGGCAGCGCCTTAGAACGCATGGCAGAGATTGATGCAATATTCTTTGATAAAACAGGCACCTTAACTCTAGGCGCGCCTTCAATCATCATGCCTCAAGTTTTAGATGAGAATAGCAAGTCTTTAATCCATGAGCTAGCATCGCGCTCCAGCCATCCCTTGTCCAAAGCAATATCTAAGGCGCTTCAAGTAGAACAAAGCGAAAATAAACTAGAGGGTTTAAGGGAAATTGCAGGCTTTGGCATAGAAGCTAAACATGAGGCTAAACATGGAGCTAAAGCAGATAAAAAAATCCTACGCCTTGGCCGCCCATCATGGGTTTTAGAAATTTCAACCCCCCATGACGTGCCAGAAGACTGCAATTTAGCCTTTGCCCAAGCAGGACAAGCTCCAATATTCTTTAAAAGCCATGATGCACTTCGAGAAGGTGCAAAGCCGACAATAGAGCGCTTAAAAGCCGAAGGTCTTGCCATTAAAATCCTATCTGGTGACAGGGCGACAATGGTGGAAAACATTGCTCAAACCTTAAAAATTGAAAACTTTTATGCCGCCCTCACCCCTCAAGAAAAAATTACCCATGTGGAAGCGGCAAAAGCTCAAGGCCATAACGTCATGATGGTTGGCGATGGTGTTAATGATGCACCCGCCCTTGCCGCCGGTCATGTTTCCATGGCGCCAGCAAGCGCATCGGATGTCGGGCGCTTGGCAAGTGATTTAATATTCACCCGCCCTAATTTAGATACGGTACATTTTGCATGGCAAACCGCCTTGCAATCTAAGCGCATCATCAAACAAAATTTTGGTCTCGCACTGGCCTATAATGCCATTGCCATTCCACTGGCCATCACAGGGCAAATCACACCCTTAATAGCTGCCATTGCCATGTCCTTATCCTCTATTGTGGTGGTGGCAAACAGCTTACGGTTAAACTTCATGGGTCGCCATAAAAAGGATACCCGTAATGAGGTTATCAATGTTTCTACATCAAATATAATGCAGCCAGTTCAGCAGGTTACTCGATGAGCCATTTGCTTATTCTCATACCCATTGCTTTGGGGCTTGGCTTACTAGGACTTTTTGCTTTCATCTGGTCGGTTAAAAACGGCCAATATGACGACCTTGAAGGCGCTGCTGAGCGCATTTTACTCGATGATGAAGAGTTGGATGGGGAGTAACTTAAACTGAGCCCAAGCAATATAATAAAAATCATATTCCCAATTGCGCTCTAATAAAAATCTAA
>CAKMZG010000180.1 GCA_929200335.1 uncultured Alphaproteobacteria bacterium
TTTCCTCTTTTTTTAAAAATTGCCCACAAAAAAGCCAGCTCGAAAGCTGGCTTTAGATTTGGTATTTGTCGCTCAATTAAATGATGACAAGTATATTTTTTTGGGGATGATTGATCTTCTCATATCTCTACCGCCCCAAATGATTTTCACTATTGTAACATATTAACCTTTGATTTATAAGAAAAATAGTGCCAAATTTGTTCTAGTTATTAAATTGATGCTTTTTTAGCAAAAAAAATCACCTATCACATCTCCGGTCTTGCTAATCAACTATACCCTGATCTTACGCTGCTTTTTCTATCTCCTCATATTGCGCTAATATTCTAACTATCGCACTATTAAGCCACCTCTTAAGCTGAGTCTTGCCGTGTTGTATCTCTAATTGCTTTTTACTGACTGCTAGTCCTTTAGCTTCTATGTTAGACAGAGCAACAATACTTCCCTCTCCTGCCTTATCCATGACAAACCAGTTAATCCCAATTCTATGATCTTTAGACAGATTTTTTATAATAATTTCTTCTAAATCTCTCAGCTCTTGGAGCCGAGCTATCTCCTCCCAACTTTTTTTGGGAACTCCAAATATATTACGACTTGAACACAGCTGAAATAAATCTCCAGCCAGTCCACTTTTCCACATTGCCACTAAATTGCTCTTAATTTGCTCTGCTGGTGTACTCATTAATCTTCTCCAATTGTTGGTTAATTGCTTGGGTTGATATGTCTGCTATTTCTGGATATCCTAGCTCTATTAATATCGCGTCTATATAGTCGTCAAATACAGCACCTGCTAATCTCCGCATTATCGTTTTCTCATGAAACCCCAGCGTTTCTGCTATCTTTTGCCGTTCTGCTGGAGAGCGTCTCTTAAATATCTCCAGAACTCTATGCGATCTTTTAAGTCTTTTACAAAAAATCATATTGTTTTATTCCTTTTTTAAATGTTGCTACCTGTCTTTCTGTTTCTGAGCTCTCTCTTCTAAAAGTTTCAAAATCTTCAGCCGAAGAGATTAACTAATGCCGTTTCTCCATGAATATTTTCTGGTGAATTAATGCCAGCCTGCTTGTCTGTTAACAAACAGGTCTGTGAGCAAATATTCCATCTTTTCTGCCTGAATAGATTTGAGTTTCTGTCGTATTTTTTACCGCAAACCTTGCATGGTTTGATTTTTTTGGCGATGTCTGTTTTCCGTACTCTGCCCATTACTTTTCCTCCGACTCCATAAATTTCAAAATGCTCTCCAAATCTTCCTTGCCAAAATAATAAGCCTTCTTTTCTGGCAAAAATACCAAGCCTTTTCTGGTTGTGTAGATGCTGGCAACTCTTACCGACTCGACATCAGTCTCAACGAATACGACATGCTTCCCTTTAACCGCTGGTCTTTCACATTCCAATGAGGGATATATTGCAATTCCATATTTCATTTTATTGAGCCTCCAGATCTAAATTTTCAAACTGCACTCTGTAGCTACTCTCCGTGAATACCAGCTTATTAGACCTCTCTTTCAAGCGCTCCCATGTCGGTTCGCCTAATCGGTTTCTCAGTTGCTCGGTTGGAACATTGCCAATTAGCACTATTGGCTTCTCGTTTGAATACCTTTTGTTGACGATAGTGAAAACCTGTTTTAACTCATTATTTGCATCGTGCGTTTCCGGATTTTTAAGCTTGTCGATCTCATCAATTATCAACAAATCAGGTGAGGCAAAGTCATGGATTGCCTCAAGCTCTGTCTTATTGCTCTTGTTCGAATATGTCGCCCGAATTGACAACATGATGTCCTCAGCCGTGACATACTTGACAGTCTTCCTGTTCTTGATAGCTTCATGCGCGATAGCCATTGCGATATGCGTTTTTCCTGTGCCACTCAAGCCGACTAAAATTAAGTTACTTCCCCTATGATTGCCCTCGTTCACATACTGCGAATATCGTTTTGCTTTTTTTAATTTCGAGTCTAAGCTTTCAATTCGCTCATCCTCTCCAACCTTGTTCTTTCTGGTTGGGCTAAAGTTGGCAAAGGTTGCTGCTCTATACTTCTCTGGAATCCCTGAGCGCTCTTGCTGAATAGCTACTCTCCTAGCCATCGCCTCATCTCGCTCTGCTTTGTCGCGCTCCAGTTTCAAGCACGCCTGACAGCCTGACCACCTGTTTTCCGCAACGCTGAACATGGCCTCATAGTCGCCATGAGTCGGGCAATTTCTGGTCTTAACCGCTCTGTCTTCCAAGTCTTCGCCTATGAGTTTTAAATTAGTCGATGTCATTTAGAAATGCCTCCGCGCTCTGAAAGTGTCCGTTGTGTTGGGTTTTTGGCCTTGCAGTTTTATCTATCCATGACCAATCGAAACCCTGCCATTGTCTTGCCTCCATTGTCTCTACTGCCTCATGTATTCGATCTGGCTTTTCTGCTAGCCTTTTTAAAATTGGCTGCAAAGCTTTCTCTGAGAAAATCTGTTTTTTAATTGTTTTTCGATGTTCAAAAATTCTCACAACTATTTCGGGTTGAATTGCTGGTGGGATTTCTGTTTTTTTAACAATCTGAATCTGCTGATCTGTTAGCCCCATATATATATCTTCTAGGTTTACTTCTAGGTTATTTATAGGTTCGGGTACCGTTTTTGGTACTGGGGGTGTGCCGTTTTTGGTACAGGTAGGGGTACCGTTTTTGGCACCGATATTACTTTCGGGACTGGTGCCACTTTTGGTACTAGTAGTAGTGCCATATTTGGTACTGGTTGTAGGCACAACATCACTCTTTATACCTGACCCATTTTTAGCACTGATTTTGACTTCTAAATGAAGCTTATATTTCGTTCTGGCACCGAACGTTTTTGTTGCTGATACCACATTACACTCCTCTAAACTTTGAATGGCAGACATGACGGTCTTTTTATTCAGACCCGTGTACTCACAGATATAAGCAATAGATGGATCACATCGGCCAGTATGCTTATTGAGACAATTAGCAAGCTCAGCCAAAACTTGACGATGTGACGCCTTAAGCTTTAACACTCTGCTAAGTTCTCTAGCCGAAAAAATAGCCTCTGCACTCACTAGATAACTCCTATCGCTACTTTGTCGAATTTGCTGAAAATGATAATGTTCTGGTCTCTCGACACGGGTATTTTTTTATTGCACACTTTGACCTACCTTAGCGTTATCAGATTGATTAATTAGGAAACGTTAACTTGAATGGCACGACTTGTTTTTTTCGCCTTGAGCTGCGAAGTCTTAGATTTGATCTCGTATGCTCTTAGCTCAGGAATTTCCCTCTCATCCCACTGATAAATTGCAGCAGAAGAAATCTCCAGAAAATTAGCTAACTGATGAGGGTTCGCCACCCCAGCAGCCTTGATTGCCTCATTGAGCGTCATTTTTTTGCCTCTTAAACTATAAGTATTCTTATAGAATAACATTGTAAGAAAACTTTTGCAATAATGCTATAAGATAACTTACATGCATATTTCAGAATCAATTAAAAAATACAGAAAAATTAAAGAGCTCACTCAGAAAGAGCTTGCTAAGTTAGCTGGTGTATCCTCTACGAGCATAGCAATGTGGGAGCGCAGAGAAACAGAGCCAAAAATAGGCAATGTTGAAGCGCTAGCTAAAGCGCTTTCAATTACAATAGAAGCGCTAACCTCAGGGAACCAAGAGGCGCCAAATGAGCAACCAAGAGTGGTTGACTTAACAGATACTAGCCAATTTTACCCAATACAGCGTGTCACATACAAAGCAAGTGCTGGGGTAACAGGCTATGCCGTGGAGTCCTCTGACAGAAATTTACCCCCAATATATTTCCCTAAGTCGTTTTACGATAAAAGAAATTTGAAGCCAAAAGACCTTGAAACTATAAGAGTTTCAGGTGATTCAATGGAGCCTTCTCTTTATGATGATGACTGGGTTATCATTAACAAAAAATCTCGCAAGCCACAAGATGAAACTGTTTTTGTTTTAAATTATGAAGGGGAAATTGTTGTCAAAAGGCTAGTAAAACAGGGCTCTGACTGGATCGCCACATCGGATAATAGAAAGTACAGAGACAAGGTTCTAACAGAAAATTGCAAGATCATTGGTGAAGTTATTCATAAGCAATCAGAGAGAATATAATTGAGCTTATCAGACCGATAAGCTCGATAGAAGGATATTTGATAGCTAGATATCAAGGCAATGAAGTGATTGTAACGCCAGCAAGTGAATTGCCTGATCCTGAAGGATAGATGGTCTTAAAAATCTTTTTGTGCTAGCTAATCAGCTCTTAAATAGTAATATCGCGCAGCAAATTATTTTCTATCTGAGTTATTCATTTTATATAGAAATGAAGAAACCAATCCTACAAGAGTGCCTCCACCAAGCACTGCCGCAGCCCACTGTTGCTCCTTATAGATTGCAAAGGAGGTTACTAGCAAGCCACATATTCCTATAATCAAGCCAAACACCTGCCCTCTTTTCTCTTGCTTTAAGATTTCTGGCACAATAAGTGACTCTATGTGATGCCGATGCTTTCTCACTTCATCAGCACCTTGTAACACTTGGGCGGTAGCGCCTGGCGCTAGTTTTTCATACTGCTCTAATATATATGGTGGAGGTATAGGACCCTCCCATGACTGCGAAATTTTCGCATACTGCAAAGATGAGTTCGGCAACGAATCTGACGCATTGTGCGAAAGTGTCTCTGCAGATTTATTGAGCGTTTGATTGCTCTTGCTGTTTCTCTTTTTTGCCATCTATATTTTGCTTGTATTTGTCTATTGCAGAGTATAAATCACCGCCAACAGTTTGCCAATCGGACGCTATTGCTTCTGAATCCGAACGATTCAGAATTTTAGCCAGCCTCTTATCACGAGAAGGCGCTATACTAAATATAGTTCCAGCACCTGCTAACAAATTTTCAAATAACATTAGGCACTCCTATATCTTTTAATTTCTTAGTTTAATTTTTGAAAACCCAAAAACTTGGCTAAGTTACTAACTTAAGTTTTAAACTTACCATATGAAAGCGTATTTTAATACTCTTTTTTATTAATCGTTTTTTTAACCTTGCCCATTTACAAAGGGTTCATCAATCTCTCAATCTCATAATCTCATAATCTCTCAATCTCATAATCTCTCAATCTCATAATCTCATAATCTCATAATCTCAT
>CAKMZG010000181.1:0-4702 GCA_929200335.1 uncultured Alphaproteobacteria bacterium
TATTTTTTGAAAAAGTAATTCATTATATGAAAAATATAACTCATTGACAAATATAAATTATTTTAATCCTACTTTAATTTAGAAGCTATTTTTAAAAAAATATCATTCACAATTTATTCGGTTTAGGATGTAACATAATAGTTAATGGAGATTCAAAATGAGCTTTCAAAATCCAGTATTTATTCCTGGCCCAACCAACATTCCTGAGCATTTGCGAAAAGCATGTGATATGCCAACAATAGACCATCGTTCACCGCTTTTTGGCAAAATATTGCATCCTGCTAGAGAAAGCGTAAAAAAAATTCTAAAAAGCAATGCAGCTGAGATTTTTATATTTCCTTCAAGCGGCACTGGTGGGTGGGAGACAGCTCTTACAAATACGTTATCTTCTGGGGACAAAGTCCTTGCAGCTAGAAATGGTATGTTTAGCCATCGTTGGATTGATATGTGCCAACGTCATGGATTAGATGTCCAAGTTGTTGAAACTCCATGGGGTGACGGTCTTCCTGCAGATCGTTATGAAGAAATTTTATCTGCAGATATGAATCATGAAATCAAGGTTGTTTTAGCAACACACAATGAAACAGCAACAGGTGTGAAATCAGATATTGGGGCAGTTCGCCGTGCGCTCGATGCAGCTAATCATCCAGCAATGCTATTTGTTGATGGGGTATCTTCAATTGCCTCAATGGATTTTCGATTTGATGATTGGGGCGTTGATGTTGCTGTAACAGGATCACAAAAAGGTTTCATGTTAGCTGCTGGTCTTGCTATCGTTGGGTTTAGTCCAAAAGCTATGGATGCTACTAAGACTGCTAATTTACCGAGAACATTTTTTGATGTCCATGATATGGCTAAAGGCTATGCCAATAATGCCTATCCATATACACCTGCGGTTGGCTTGATGAATGGTCTAAATCAAGCATGTATCATGTTGTTGGATGAGGGATTGGAGAATGTATTTGCACGTCATCATAGGATAGCGGAAGGTGTTCGTGCAGCTGTAAAAGCTTGGGGATTAACACTTTGTGCCAAGGAGCCAGAAGTTTACTCAGACACAGTGAGTGCAATTTGCACCCCTAAAAACTTTAATGCAACAGATATTGTAACCCACGCTGCAGATAAATACGGCGTTGCTTTTGGCGTTGGTCTTGGAGAAGTTGCGGGGAAGGTATTTCGCATTGGCCATTTAGGCAGTTTAACAGATGTCATGGCGCTTTCAGGAATAGCAACAGCAGAGATGTGTATGGTAGATTTAGGCTTGGATGTTAAACTTGGCTCAGGCGTAGCCGCTGCCCAAAATTATTATCGAAATAATACAACTGCTGCATAAAAATTAACTTTAGTAAAAGGACATAATATGCACATACCTACTTATGAAGATATGCTTAAAGCACATGAACGTATAAAACCATATATTAGGCGTACACCAGTTAGAACTTCTGATTATTTGAATGAACTGACAGGTTCAGAGTTATTTTTCAAATGTGAAAATTTTCAAGAACCTGGTGCATTTAAAGTGCGTGGAGCTGCTAATGCAGTCTTTGGATTGGATGAAGAGCAAGCCAAAAAAGGTGTAGCAACTCACTCTTCCGGCAACCATGCATCTTGCCTTTCATATGCAGCAATGCGTCGCGGAATTCCTTGTAACGTGGTAATGCCACATACTGCACCACAAGCCAAAAAAGACACTGTTCGTCGATATGGTGGAAAAATCACAGAATGCGAACCATCAACCACTTCTCGTGAAGCAACTTTTGCAAAGGTTGAAGCTGAAACTGGTGGTGATTTTGTTCACCCATATAATGATCCCCGCGTGATTGCTGGGCAGGGTACCTGTTCTAAAGAATTTCTAGAACAAACTGATGGATTAGATATAGTTGTTGCTCCAATTGGCGGTGGCGGTATGGTATCGGGCACTTGCCTTACTCTTTCATCGCTAGCACCTGAAACAAAAATTATTGCTGCAGAACCAGAACAGGCTGACGATGCATACCGTAGTTTTAAAGCTGGCCATATCATTGCTGATGATGCGCCAAAAACCATTGCAGATGGCTTGCTCGTTCCATTAAAAGATCGCACATGGCATTTCGTCTCTAAATACGTAAACGAAATTTACACAGCCTCAGACCAAGAAATCATAGATGCTATGAAACTAACTTGGAAACATTTACGCATCGTTATGGAGCCTTCATCAGCAGTACCTTTAGCAATAGTTCTTAAAAATTTGGAAGTTTTTAAAGGTAAACGTGTGGGTCTAATTATCACTGGCGGAAACGTTGATCTAGATAAATTACCATGGCTAAATAAGATATAATAACAATTAACTAACATTGAAACGAACAGAGGAAACCTTAATATGAGTGACATTAATTTAGAAAAATTTGAAGTTGGTTACGATATCCCTGCAAAGCCTGGGATGAATGAAGCTGATATTCAAACACCTTGCCTTGTTTTAAATCTAGATGCACTTGAGCGTAATATCAAAAAAATGGGTGACTATGCAGCATCACATAATATGCGTCACCGTATTCATGGTAAAATGCATAAGTCTGTAGATATAGCAAAATTGCAAGAGAAACTTGGTGGCTCTTGCGGTGTTTGTTGTCAAAAAGTTTCAGAAGCGGAAGTTTTCGCTCGCGGTGGCATCAAGGATATATTGGTATCTAATCAGGTTCGTGATACCGCTAAAATTGATCGCCTAGCTTGCCTGCCAAAATTAGGTGCGCGCACCATTTGTTGTGTTGATGATCTTGCTAATGTTTCGGATCTTTCTGCGGCAGCTACTAAGCATGGTACTGAGATTGAGTGTCTTGTTGAAATTGATTGCGGTGCCGGCCGTTGCGGCGTAACAACAACGCCTGCAGTAGTAGAAATTGCAAAAGCAATTAATAATTCAGACGGATTAAAATTTTCTGGTATCCAAGCTTATCAAGGTGCTATGCAACACCTTGATAGTTATGAAGATCGTAAAGCAAAAATTGACGTGGCCGTTGCAATGGTTAAAGATGCGGTCAATACTTTGAAAGCTGATGGCATTGAATGCGATATTGTTGGCGGCGGCGGAACAGGTTCATACTATTTTGAATCGACATCGGGTGTTTATAATGAACTTCAATGTGGTTCTTATGCATTTATGGATGCTGATTATGGTCGTATTCTTGATAAAGACGGAAAGCGAATTGACCAAGGTGAATGGGAAAATTCTTTCTTCATTCTTACTAGTGTTATGAGCCACACTAAAAAAGATAAAGCAATTGTAGATGCCGGATTGAAGGCTCAATCTGTCGACAGTGGTTTACCCGTAGTCTTTGGACGAGATGATGTTGAATACATTAAATGTTCCGATGAACATGGTGTGATTATGGATCCCAATGGCAATTTAAAAGTCAATGATAAATTAAAACTAGTGCCAGGTCATTGTGACCCTACGGCCAATGTTCATGACTGGTATGTTGGCGTTCGTAATGGAAAAGTAGAAACTGTTTGGCCTGTTTCAGCACGCGGCCATGCTTATTAAAATAAATATAGCCCATCATTCTAATATGAAGGGCTATACTACAATTTAATATGCATTTTGAGAAAACTATTTACCTATGGCTAATATATATTAGCCGACTTTTTAGGATTTTTAAAAATGCAATAAAGGAGAAAAAATGCTAATAGTTCCCGAAAGCGAAATTGCAAACCTGATGACTCGCGAAGCTGCTTTTAATGCAGTTGAAAATATATTTGCCGCAATGGCTTCGAAAGAAGCTTATAATTTTCCAGTAATACGTGAGGCAATTGGTCATGAAGATGCGCTTTATGGTTTTAAAGGTGGCTTTGATCGCGCAGGCTTATCACTTGGCCTGAAGGCTGGCGGCTATTGGCCAAACAATATGGAAAAGCGTGAATTAATTAATCATCAATCAACCATATTCTTATTTGATCCTGATACAGGGAAGGCCAAAGCCATGGTTGGCGGCAACCTTTTGACCGCTCTGCGTACTGCAGCTGCTTCTTCTGTATCTATTAAACACTTAGCGCGCCAAAATGCTAAAGTTTTGGGCATGGTAGGTGCTGGCCATCAATCTGCTTTTCAATTACGTGCAGCTCTTGAACAACGTAATTTTGAAAAAGTTATCGGTTGGAACTATCACCCAGAAATGCTTCCTAATATTGAAAAAATTGCACACGAGGCAGATGTGAAATTTGAAGCTGTTGAACTTTCTGGAATGCGAGAGGCAGATGTTATCATTACTATTACATCAGCATTTTCTCCTTCTTTAATGGCGGATCATGTTAGCACTGGTACACATCTTGCTTGTATGGGGACTGACACAAAAGGCAAGCAAGAAGTAGAAGCTTCTTTATTGACTAAAGTAGATATATTCACTGATGAAGTAGCACAATCAATTTCAATAGGCGAAGCTCAACATGCTATTGCTGAAGGCCTAATCAATAAGCAAGATGTAAAAGAGCTAGGTGCGGTTATCAATGGCACTAACACTGGTCGCATCTCAGATGAACAAATCACTCTTTTTGATGGCACTGGCGTAGGTCTTCAAGATTTAGCTGTAGCAGCAACAGTAGTCGACCTTGCTGTTGAAAAAGGTATCGCTATTGAGGTGGATTTTTAAGATAAAGGTTTATTTATAAATAGGGTACTGTAAACTTAACTGATCATTTATTAATTTACGGTAGATAGGCGTATGAAAAT
>CAKMZG010000181.1:4712-5120 GCA_929200335.1 uncultured Alphaproteobacteria bacterium
CTTTTCCAACCTAAAGCAGAATGCTTTCGTTTTGGATTGTAGAACCCATTGATATATTTGAATATGCCCATTTCGACCTCACGCCTTGTGTGCCATGTATTACGCCATATCAATTCGGCCTTGAAAGGCTTAAAGAATGTCTCCATTGTCGCATTATCATAACAATTTCGCAGGCGTTCATTCTCTAATATTAGATCATATTGAGGTTCAGTTTAAAGGCCTGCATCACGCTCTTCTTTAATCCAACGGCACAGCGTTGAAAAACCAATTTAAAATCGGAAGCAACTTGTTTACGGGTAAGACCGCTGGTGAGCGCAACACACATAACTTCCTGTTTGAATTCTGGTGTAACTTTTATCCCCATCTATATCTCCTTTAATATATAGCCTACGTCATATAAAATGATTC
>CAKMZG010000182.1:0-957 GCA_929200335.1 uncultured Alphaproteobacteria bacterium
CAATTGCTCTTCAAGCGCTTGCTCTAAATCAATTTGATGCGACACGCTTTCAACTGCAGTCTCAACAGCTGGCACTTCTACTGTGAGCTCTGGCTCTGACATTGGAGCAACCGGCTCGCTTGGCACAGATAACTGCGGAGCATCAACTGAAGCTGAAGAGGTTTGCGTCTCCTCATTCGGCGCATCTGACTGTTTCACCATATCAGCAAAGCGGCGCAAAGGATCGACCACCTGCGGGGATCCTAAATTATTATCATCTTGATTGTTGCCGCCCATTTTATCTGAATCCCGATCAGTCATTTTATTTCCTTAGTCTTTGCCCTACTCTGCATTCATGCCCCAATAAAGCTTTAACACTATACAGCATTTGGCAAAGTGAGTTAACCCTCTAGAATCACCAAGTGGCAAACCCTTCTAGCGCGTCATGATGCTTTTGAAGGCGACTACCTTAGTTCTTTACGCGCAGTTGCGCCAATAATACCAAGGCCAGAAGCCAAAACAGAAGCAACGCTATAAACCAGCGCAATTCTAGCTTTTGTTAAATCTAGATTATTATCGTTAATAAATCGTAATTCTGGCGATTCTTTGCCCTTAGCCCAAAAACTATGCAATTCAGCAGCTAATTCATGCAAATAAAACGCCAAACGATGTGGCTCATAGGTATCAGCTGCTGCTGCAATCAAACGAGGATATTCTGCCATTTTCTTCACAAGCACCAACTCAGCATCAGACTTTAATAAACCTAAATCAGCTTCCGCCAATGCAATCGCATTTATCGCAAGATCAGGATAAACATCTGCCACTTGTCTAAAGATAGAATAACAACGCGCATGAGCATATTGCACATAAAATACAGGGTTATCCCGCGATTGCTCTGTCACTTTTGCAAAATCAAAATCCAGCGGCACATCATTCTTGCGATAAAGCATCATAAAGCGCACGGCATCAGATCCCACC
>CAKMZG010000182.1:967-5085 GCA_929200335.1 uncultured Alphaproteobacteria bacterium
CACCACCAGAGACAGCCTTAGCAACCGCTTGCAAGCGTTTTACATAGCCAGAATGATCCGCACCTAAAATAAAGATCATCTCTTTGAACCCACGTTCAAATTTATCAATGAAATAAGCCACATCCGCTGCAAAATAGGTATAAGAGCCATCGCTCTTAATCAAAGCACGATCACTATCATCACCTACATCCGTAGAGCGGAATAGCGTTTGCTCACGATCTTCCCAATCTTCGACCTGCTTACCCTTTGGAGGCGGCAATGTGCCTTTATAAATGAAGCCCTGCTCTGTGAGATGCTCAATGGCACCTGAAATTTTGCCACCATTATCAGCATGCAAGGTACGCTCAGAATAAAACACATCGTGCTTTACCTTTAAGGCAAGCAAATCATCGCGAATAAGATCCATCATTGCATCAATGGCAATTGGTTTAATTGCAGCAATGCGCTCACTCACATCCATGGTTTTCAGCTTATCGCCAAAGTCTTCTGCCAGTTTTTTACCTAAAGGCATAAGATATTCGCCAGGATAAAGCCCTTCTGGGATTTCTCCAATATCTTCACCCAAAGCCTCTAAATAACGTAGATAAACAGACTTTGCCAAAACATCGATCTGTCCGCCCGCATCATTAACATAATATTCACGGGTCACATCATAGCCCGCATAGGCTAAGAGATTAGCGAGTGCATCACCCACAACCGCCCCACGACAATGACCAACGTGCATAGGGCCCGTTGGATTTGCAGATACATATTCCACATTTATCTTACGCGCATCATCAAGCTCGCGCTTACCATACTCACCATCGCTCTCAATGATAATCTTCAAATGATTAGTCCAAAAGCTCTGGGATAGACGAATATTAATAAATCCAGGCCCTGCCACCTCTACACTATCGATCTCTTCATAACCTTGAAGTGCTGCCGCAATAGTCTCAGCTAATACGCGCGGAGCTTGCCCCACTTGCTTTGCTAGAATCATTGCTGCATTGGATGACAAATCCCCATGACTTGGATCACGCGGCGGCTCCACATGAGCGCGCGCAAGATCAACCTTGCTTTCATCATAAAAATCAAGCGCTTCAATTGTTTTTTTAATTTTACTTTGAAATTCGATAAACAGGTTCATCAGTATCTCTTTATTTCTCTAGGGATAAGGGATTGGAAACTCACGAGTGAACTAACCCAAATCTGGTGTCACGTCAAACAAACGCTCATGCTCCTTAATGGCATAACGATCTGTTTGACCCGCAATGAAGTCCGCGATGCATCTGGCCTTTGCAGCCTCATTAAGCTCCATCATAGGGTTCTGCCCCCATTCTTTTGGCATATGATTTGGATCACGCCAATAAATTGTAAACAGATCTTCAATGATAGTTTCAGCGTTTCTCATGATACTCATCACAGGCTTCGAGTGATACATATGCTTAAATAGGAATGCCTTAATGGCCTTATCCGCTTCTTGCATATCATCCGAAAACTTTGCGATTGTTGCATTAGCAGCATAGATATCCTCAACACTTTGAGGATTATGCTGAGTAATGTTCTTTCTCGTTTCCACAATCACATCTTCCACCATGCGGGTGATTTGCCTGCGGGTAAATTCATGCAGCAACCGTGTACGCTCTAAATCAGGATAGGTTTGATTTAACTCAGGCAATATATCTCGAATCAAAGGTAACTCGCCCATATCCTCTAATTGAAACAAACCAGCCCTCACCCCATCATCAATATCATGACTGTTGTAAGCAATATCATCTGAGATTGCAGCGACCTGCGCCTCAAGACTAGAAAATTGCTCTAACCTCAGATCATAAGTCTTATTGAATTCCAAAATATAGGGATCAACTTTTTCATCAGGATCTGCATATTGCCCCAATAGCGGCCCATTGTGCTTAACTAATCCTTCTAAACATTCCCAAGTTAGGTTCAAACCATCAAAATCCGCATAGGCTTTTTCTAACATGGCAACAATCCGCAAAGATTGCGCATTATGATCAAAACCACCCCATTTGCGAATTGCCCTATCCAATGCCCGTTCACCCGCATGGCCAAAGGGCGTATGACCAAAATCATGCACTAGGGCTAGGGCTTCGGCCAAATCTTCATCTAAATGCAATGCCCGCGCTAATGATCTCGCGATTTGAGCTACCTCGATGGTATGAGTTAAGCGGGTTCGATAATGATCGCTTTCGTGATACACAAAAACCTGCGTCTTATGCTTCAACCTACGAAAAGCCGTTGAATGGATAATTCTATCTCTATCACGCTGAAAAGGTGTTCTTGTTGGGCTTTCAGGCTCACTAACCAAGCGCCCTTTGGAGCTTTTAGGATCTGTTGCAAAACTTGCACGCCTTCCCCGTCCAAAACTGTCTAAAACACCAATGCTCATGGTTTCCTACCTTGTTTACCCTTGACGAGTCATAAGCCAATACATATTTATAAAATAACTTATAGCGTGAGTCATATAAAATAACTACGCTATTATAAGATATCACTCACGGCAACTCACCGCTAATGCGGCCACCGGCGCGGGTGTGGTGCATTAGCATCGGTCGCTATTGGATCCTTATCTGAGACAATTTATATTGTTTCAGATATATAGTTTATCTCTTGGAAATGAAACGAAAATCTATCAAATGACAGAATCTCAATTAACTGACGTTAGTCTATCCTCAAGTGCCGCATCAAGAATCTTGAAGATTTTGGAAAAACACCCCGACAAATCAGCCCTGCGCGTTTCAGTTGAAGGTGGCGGATGCTCTGGTTTTTCCTATAAATTTGATTTGGCTGGCAAGCAAAGTGGTGATGATATTGTTCTAAGTAAAGATGGCGCAACTGTTTTAATTGACCCCGTATCCATTCAATATATGGAAGGCTCTACCATTGATTTTGTCGATGATCTCATGGGGCAGAGTTTTCAAATCAATAATCCAAACGCCACAGCAAGCTGTGGTTGTGGCACAAGTTTTTCAATCTAATTCAATTCAGAAAGCAATAATATGAAAATAGCATCTTGGAACATCAACGGCATTAAAGCGCGCCATGATGTATTAATTGCTTGGTTGAAAGAAGCAAGCCCTGATGTTGTTGGATTACAGGAGATTAAATCCGTAGATGAGAATTTCCCACGTAGCGAAATCGAAGCACTAGGCTATAATTTAGAAACCCATGGACAAAAAGGATTTAATGGCGTTGCACTTTTATCCAAACTTCCCTTTGATGAGGTTAATCGTGGTCTGCCGCTAATATTAGAAAATGATGAAGATGAACAAGCCCGATTTATCGAAGGCATAATCTCCACTCCCTCGGGGGTTGTACGTATTGTCTCGCTCTATCTGCCTAATGGCAATCCCGTTGGGGAAAACCCAATGGAAAGCGATAAATATTCCTATAAATTGCGTTGGATGGACCGTCTTCACGCTTGGACGCAAGAGCGTTTAAAATTGGAAGAACCACTGGTTTTAGCTGGTGATTACAATGTCATACCAGAAGCCAAAGACTGCCACGCCCCCGATGCTTGGTGGGGGGATGCGCTCTATCGACCGGAAACCCTTGAAAAGTTCCAAGCCCTTAAAAACATTGGACTAACGGAGGCCTTTCGCGCATCAACGGATGAGCCTAATGTCTATACTTTTTGGGATTATCAAGCTGGCGCATGGCCTCGCAATAATGGCATAAGAATTGATCATATGCTCTTATCATGCGAGGCGGCAGATCGCTTAAATGGCGTACAAATCGACAAATATGTTCGTGATTGGGAAAAGCCCTCTGACCACGTGCCTATTTTAATTGAATTAGACGTTTAGAACATACATTTTTAATCTATTAACAAGGCGCGCGGTAGAATTGGCCATAATTATTACGGTAAGTACAAAGCTTACGCAATGAACTGTAACGTGGGGATCTATAATATGGCTTACGATATTTAACTGGCCTTAATCGCTTACGGCAGGGCGCATAATAAACGTAGCCACGTCGATCAACATAACGGCAAGCTTTTACCCTTGGCGCTGGTGCAACAACAACACTACGCTTTACAACTACACGGCTATTACTCGGGGTTGCATTACATCCTGCTAAAGCGCCAAACCCTAACAAAACAGCCATAATTGTTATAA
>CAKMZG010000183.1:0-2832 GCA_929200335.1 uncultured Alphaproteobacteria bacterium
CCCCCGCCATGACCACAGGCATCGGCCAAGGTCTCTAAGCGCTCATCATTTTCAATCTCATATTCACGCGCTAGAATTTTCACTGACAATTGCAAGAGTTTTGAATAGCACTCCCCCGCATAGCCTTCTAAATCATTCAATGTAGGCATGGGGTCTTGATAAAGATCAAAGCGCCGTGCTTCTATGAGGTTGATTAAATCTTCTCGGGCTAAATCATAATGTTGGATAAGCCATAAAAGAGCTAGAGCCAAAGGATGACCTTTTACCTCTTCTGCGCGCACTCCTTCTAAAACCTCGCGCCACCATGTCATACGGATTTCGCCAATCATAGGTTCCGATGCAATGGCTGGGATGCGTCTGATTTCAACATTAAAAGCATGAAGCAGTGCTAGCGCTGATCGCGCAGCTTGATTTTTAATTAAAAGCAAAGTCAAGTATTGATCACGATCATAATCTCGCAATGCAGCCATAGACTGGTCTAGCGCAAGCTGAAAATCATCGATATTCAATGTCTTACTCATTCAACTGCCAGAAATGCTGCACCAATACTACGCTTTTCTGCCAATAAGATATTATAAGTGCGGACAGCCGCGCCTGTACTCATAGGTTCAACACGAATATTTCGTGCCATGAATTTTTGACGAAGCTTCTCAGGAACAGGAATTAAATCTTGCCCTGTACCAATAAGCAGGAGTTCCATCTCCTGCTCATCAAGTGCACGTTTAAAATGATCGGCATCGAGATCAGAAAAATGCTCCACATCCCAACCGTAAATACCACTGGGTAAACACATCAGACTACCCTTATGGGACATATCAGAAAAACGGAAACCGCCATCGCCATAGGCATCTATGACGGTTTGATCTGGCAAATGTGATTCATTCATCAATAAGCCAAGTTCCGACTTACCCATATTGGTGTCATTCATCCCTATTTAACTTCCTGCTTTTCAGCATTGGCAAATGGCGAAGCATCCACCTTATCCATAGCGCCTTGACGCAAACGGAATAGGATTAACAATGGTGCTGCGATAAAGATCGATGAATAGGTACCGATAAATACACCGAAGATCATTGCAAATGTGAATGATGACAATACTGCACCACCGAAGAAATAAAGCGCAAACAGTGCCAGTAAGGTTGTTACTGAGGTCAAAACTGTTCGTGACAATGTGTCGTTGATCGATTTATCTAACAGCTCTGGAATGGACATTTTCTTATATTTACGCAGGTTCTCACGAATGCGGTCATAAACCACCACCGTATCATTTAAGGAATAACCCACAATGGTTAAAATCGCGGCAAGCGATGACAGCGAGAACTCCAATTGCAATATGGCAAACATGCCGAGGGTTAAGATCACAGCATGGGTTAGCGCCAAAATCGCACCAAGAGCAAATTGCCACTCAAAACGGAACCAAATATAGATTAAAACGGCCAAGAGAGCGACAATAACGGCGATAGAGCCATCGCGTGCCAGCTCACCAGAAATGGTAGGCCCTACCACCTCCACACGGCGGAATTCATAATCGTCTTCCAGCACTGCACGCACATTGGCCACAACGGTTTGCTCAGCATTATCACCAGCACCTTGCGCCTCAACCCGCACAAGAACCTCTTCCGGCGCACCAAATTCTTGTACCTGAACATCACCAAGATTTAAATCATTTAGGCGTGTACGAATATCACCCACGTCAGCTACTTCAGCCTTTGATTTCAATTCAATCAACGTTCCGCCTTTAAAATCGATACCGTAGTTAAGGCCGACCATAACAAAGAGCAACATTGAACCAATCATAGCGGCGGCGGAAATTGGGAAGAAAAGCTTGCGCAAGCCCATGAATTTTAGCTTTAAACCATCTGGAATAATGGTAATTAAGCGCACTGGCAATTCTCTTGGGCGACGAATTGACATCCATAATGACATGATCATTTTGGTCAACACGAAAGCTGTGAACATTGAGGTTAGAATACCTATACCCAAAGTAACAGCGAAACCTTTGATAGGCCCTGAACCCAACCAGAATAGAATTGCTGCGGCAATAATGGTTGTGATATTGGCATCCAAAATAGTGGAAAGAGCATTTTTAAAGCCTGCCTCTACCGCTTGGGAGAGTTTACGGCCACCACGTTTTTCTTCACGGATACGCTCAAAAATCAGCACATTGGCATCAACAGCCATACCCATGGTTAAAACAATACCAGCTATGCCAGGTAGGGTGAGCGTTGCACCAAGCAGCGAGAGTGCAGCAACAATCAATGTCATGTTAACTATCAAAGCGACATTGGCAAAAACACCCAATAAGCCGTAGGCAAGCAGCATGAAGATAACCACTAATACAGCACCAATAACAGCTGCAATTTTACCAGCTGCAATAGAATCTGCACCAAGGCCTGGACCAACTGAGCGTTCTTCAATAATGGTCAAGCTAGCAGGTAATGCACCTGCACGCATCAAAATAGCCAATTGATTAGCACTTTCGATGGTAAAATTGCCAGAGATTTGACCAGTTCCACCCAAAATAGCGCCTTGAATAACTGGGGCTGAAATCACCACATCATCTAAAACAATAGCAAATGGGCGACCAATATTCGCCTGTGTTACCCGACCAAATGCCGTTGCACCACGGTTGTTAAAACGGAAGGTTACAATTGGTTCATTGGTACGTTGGTCAAAACCTGGTTGAGCGTCAACAAGATCTTCACCTGCAACGATTGCACGTTTTTCAATAACGTAAGGACGTGGTGGGTCTTCTGCTTCATCATAAAGAATTTCAGAACCTACTGGCGGGCGAGTTTGCAAAGCATCTTGAACACTCACCTCAGAATTCAC
>CAKMZG010000183.1:2842-5050 GCA_929200335.1 uncultured Alphaproteobacteria bacterium
CCTGGAACCTGTACCAAAATACGATCATCGCCTTGGCGCTGAATGGTAGGTTCGGTAGTACCCAAAGCATTAATACGACGGCCAAGCACTTCGATAATTTTGCTCACCGCATCAGAGGTGCGCCAAGCGATTCCCTCATCGGTTAATTCTAATTCAAAATTACCTGGCGTTGGTTCAACAATGCTGATTTCTGTCACACTGCCAGAGCCAAATCCACCCACTGGTGTTGGTGCTGCAAGAGGCTTTAACTTCTCTCTTGCTTTAGTTATATCAGCCTCATCGCGAATTTTAACCCGCACATGGCGCCCCTTACCCGTTAATCCAGTATAGCCAATACGGTCTTCGCGTAATAATGAACGCACATCATCGCGTAAAATTTCAACACGATCATCAATGATATCTTCTTGCTTGACCTTAATCAGAAAATGCGACCCCCCTTGTAGATCAAGCCCTAGGGTCATTTTATCCTTTGGCATGAATGAAGGAAATTTGCTTAGAGCGCTATCTGAAAACAAATTAGGAAGCGCATAGGCAATAGCCAAAATAATGATTGCGATAACGCTAAAAGTTTTCCAACGGGGATAATGAGGCATGGGGAAATTCCAAATTGGGTTTGTAAAAACAAGATTAGCTATATGGCAGCTATATGCCATATAACTTTTTCAACATATTTATTTAGTATCAGCTGTCTTTTTCGCAACCTTCTTGGTTGGCTTCTTGGCTGGTTTCTCTGCTGTTTTTTCAGCCTTTACTGGCTCACCCTTAACGCGAACATCAGAGATCAATGCACGGGCGATTTTCACCTTAACGCCTGAAGAAATTTCAGCTTCAACCTCATTTTCGTCAATCACTTTAGTAACTTTTGCGATGATACCACCACCTGTGATCACTGTGTCGTTACGACGAATATTATTCAGCATCTCTTGGCGTTGTTTCATTTGATTACGCTGCGGGCGAATGATCAAGAAATACATAATCGCAAAAATAGCGATAAATGGCGCTAGGCTGATCAAGATATTGCCGCCACCAGCTGCTCCACCAGACTGTGCAAATGCTTCAGTAATAAACATAGGTTTTTCCTCTTTTTTATATATGTGGGGGGATACCCCGTAAATTCATCAGGATCTTAAACAACCCAAAATAACCGGCTAACATAGCCGGCTCATATAGTCGACCAATTTCATAACGCTGATGCCGACGACTATTACACTCTCTAGTCAAAACCAACGTTTATAGATTCGCGCCTAAAATTTGAACGGACTATAGCCCTAACACGTTAAAAATTCAAAGGCAGACTTATCTATGCATTTTAATGCATATTTTCAAGGGATAGTTGTATCTCTTTCTTTTATTCACTAATGGCCTATATTATAATCTTGTAAAAAACACCATCCAAGGAGTTGCAGAATTGTCCGATACTGAATTAAAGCGCATCAGAGAACAGCTAGAAGCAATTTCTGAAACCCTTTTGCGCACAGCGCCATCTGCTCCACAAGCCCCAGATTATGATGCGGCTGATGCTTTTGTATGGAACGCTACAAACCAAGCCCTCACACCAATTATCAATGTAAATCGTGTAGACATCAACTTATTAAAGGGCATTGACCACATCAAAGATATTTTCCTAAAAAACACACAGCAGTTTGCCAAAGGTCTAAGTGCCAATAATGTGCTCCTATGGGGTGCGCGTGGCATGGGCAAATCCTCAATCATTAAAGCAGCTCATGCTTATATTAATGAAGAACGCGCTAATGCAAGCGATAGTTTGCCGTTAAAACTTATCGAAATTCACCGTGAAGATATTGAAAGCTTGCCCATCTTAATGGGGCAATTAAGCAAAGCCGCCTATTCATTCATTCTATTTTGCGACGATCTATCTTTTGATAATGATGATACAAGCTATAAAAGCTTGAAAGCTGCCCTTGATGGTGGCCTAGAAGGTCGCCCCAAGAATGTGATTTTTTATGCAACCTCTAACCGCCGCCACCTTCTACCAAGAGACATGATCGAGAATGAGCGCTCCACCGCTATTAATCCATCTGAGGCAGTTGAGGAGAAGGTCTCCCTATCTGATCGCTTTGGCCTTTGGCTAGGCTTTCATAAATGCTCCCAAGATGAGTTTTTATCCATGGTTGATGGCTATGCCGATCATTTTGGACTTAAAATAAGCCGTGAAGAACTCCATCAGAAAGCCGTTGAATGGTACAC
>CAKMZG010000184.1 GCA_929200335.1 uncultured Alphaproteobacteria bacterium
CCTTGGCCTTGTGATCATTGATGAAGAGCAACGCTTTGGCGTTAAGCATAAAGAGCGCTTGAAGGAACTGCGTGCGGATATTCATGTTTTGACTCTATCTGCAACGCCAATTCCGCGAACCTTACAATTAGCGCTAACGGGAGTTCGTGAATTATCGCTCATTACAACGGCTCCTGTTGATCGCATGGCCGTTCGTACTTTTGTCTCGCCTTTTGATAAGATGATGATCCGCGAGGCGCTTTTGCGTGAGCGTTATCGCGGTGGGCAAAGTTTTTATGTTTGCCCACGGGTATCGGATTTGGCGCGACGCTTAGAGTTTTTAGAAAATGAAGTGCCAGAATTAAAAGTTGCAGTTGCCCATGGGCAGATGTCATCCACCGCATTAGAAGATGTGATGAATGCTTTTTATAGCGGACAATATGATGTGCTTCTATCAACAACAATCGTAGAATCTGGACTTGATATTCCAACGGCCAATACATTGATTGTCCATCGTGCTGATCAATTTGGTTTGGCACAACTTTATCAATTGCGGGGTAGGGTTGGGCGTTCAAAAACACGCGCCTACGCCATTTATACCTTGCCTGCCAATCGTGTTTTAACAGAAACAGCAGAGAAGCGTTTAAAAGTGTTGCAATCGCTTGATAGTCTTGGCGCTGGTTTTCAATTGGCTAGCCATGATTTGGATATTCGAGGTGCGGGTAATTTACTGGGAGATGCTCAATCAGGCCACATCAAAGAGGTTGGTTTTGAGCTTTATCAGCAGATGTTAGAAGAAGCGGTTGCACAAATGAAAGCTGGTGATGTGACCATCTCTGATGAGAAATGGTCGCCATCTATTAATGTGGGTACAACGGTTATGATGCCAGAGCATTATGTGCCTGATCTTACATTGCGCTTGCAACTTTATCGCCGTTTAGCAGATTTAGAAGATGCGGCTGCGATTGATGAATTTGGTGCAGAGTTAATTGATCGCTTTGGACCATTGCCAAGTGAAGTTGATCATCTATTAAAGCTTGTCTATGTAAAACAGCTTTGCATGAAAGCCAATATTGAACGCTTAGATGTGGGGCCAAAGGGCGTTGTTGTACAATTCCGTAATAATGATTTTGCTAACCCCGCTTCGCTCATTGGTTATGTGGGCAATCAAGGTAATGGGGCAAAAATTAGAGCTGATCAAACCATATTTTTTGCGCGCAATTGGGATACACCAGAAAAACGCTTGAATGGTGCAGCCGTGCTTGCAACCCAGATGGTCAAATTGCTTAATGAAAAATAGCCTATTCCTGTTCAGCAACTTGCTTGATTGAGCCCGCAATTATATGGGCGGGCTGAGCGCCGCCAATCATATATTTTTCATTAATGATAAATGCAGGTACGCCTTGCACGCCCATTTGATGCGCATTGGCAACTTCTTGCTGTACTTCTTTTATATCTGCATCAGAAGATAAAAGCTCTTTAACCAAAGCATGATCCATGCCAGCGATTTTTGCACACTCGATCAAAACTTGTTTATCGCCCAAATCTTTTCCGTCAATGAAAAAAGCTTTGAATAAGACTTCTGCTAATTCATTTTGAATTTCAAATCCCAGTGATGTTGCCCATTTCAGAACACGGTGGGCATTTAATGTATTGGGTGAGCGTTCAATGCGGTCAAAGGCGAAGGGGATGCCCACATTCTCGCCAGCCTGTTCAATATTTTGATAAATTTCACGGGCGCGGTCTTCACCGCCAAATTTTTCGTTGAGATATTGCGCGCGACCCTTACCATCAGGTGGCAACGTGGCATCCAATTGATAAGGACGCCAGCAAGCCTGCACTTCGATGTCGCGAATTAGCTCAAGTGCTTCATCCAAATAGCGTTTGCCAATGTAACACCAAGGGCACATAACATCTGAGACAATATCCAGTTTGACTGTTTTCATTATTTTTCTGCTCTCTTGTCCCACCATGTTTGGTATTGAAATCCATATAGTGGGGTTTGTTCTGGGCGCTCAATATAGTTGCGTCTAGCAACCCAACGGTTTTTAAGATGATAAAGTGGGATCATATATTGTCCAGACATCAGCGCACGATCATAGGCGCGTACTGCATAAACAAAATTTTCTCTTGTGCGCTCATTTAGCATGGCATCAATCATGGCATCGACAGCAGGATTAGCAACTCCTGAGAAGTTAAAGGTGCCTTCAACATCTTTTGATCTTGAACCCCAGCGCCAGACTTGCTCAGCGCCTGGTGAAAGCGATGCAGAATAAGCGGAAAACTTCATGTCGTAATCGTAAGTTTGGCTGCGTTTTTGATATTGTGCATCATCAATGGTTCTTAGGATTAGTTCAATGCCAAGTTTCTTCAATGTACGCTGATAGCCCAAAGCAATGCGCTCTTGGTTTAAGGTTTGGCACATCATTTCAATGGTCAAAGGCTCGCCATTGGGCGCGATTAGTTTTCCTGATTTAGATTTATAACCAGCTTCTTTAAAGAGGCTAAAAACCTTCTTTAATACTTTGCGGTCTTGACCAGATCCATTGGTTTTTGGCAATTGGTATGTGCCAGCCATAATATCAGGGTTAATTTGATCTTCAAAGGACGCTAAAAGCTCTTGCTCTTTTTCGTTGGCTGGTTGGCCTACAGCTGAAAGATTGGAGCCATCATAAAATCCAGTAGTTCTGGTATAGGCATTACTATAGAGGTTCTTATTCATCCACTCGAAATCAAAGGCATAGGTGAGTGCTTGTCTAACGCGAATGTCAGAAAATTTTTCGCGACGTATGTTAAAGCTCATACCCAATGCCGTAGCGGGTGTTTTAACTTCATAGTGATCTTTAATGATGTCGCCGCTCTCAACAGCATTGAAATCATAATTGATGCGCCAATTTTCAGGGTTACCTTCAGGATTAATGTCAAAAATGCCTTTCTTGAAAGCTTCAAAACGACTGCTTTCATTTAAGAAATATTCAACTTTAATCTCTTTGAAATTATAAAACCCAACCCGCGATGGTAAATCTTTTGCCCAATAATCCTCACGTTTTTCATAAGTGATGCTGGTGCCGGGTTTTACCTCTTTAATGCGATAAGGACCTGATCCGATGATTGGTTCAAGACTATTCTTATCAAAGGTTTCAATATTAATGGCGTGTTTGGGCAGCACAGGCGATAAAGCCACAATCAATGGATATTCACGATTAGATTTTTCATTGAAGGTAATTTTGACTTTAAGATCACCGGTCTTTTCAATTTTCTCAAAACGTTTCATGCGGCTTGAATAGGGCGGGCGACCTTTCTTCGTTAGCAAGTCAAAGGTGAAAATAACATCATCTGCTGTAATTGGGTGACCATCAGAAAATTTAGCATTTGGATTAAGGGTAAACTCTATCCACGTGCGCTCTTCATTCATCTCCACTTTTTCAGCAACCAGTCCATATAGTGAAAAAGGTTCATCTCTGGAGCGGATCATCAAAGGCTCATAGACCATGCTGCCCAATTCACTATCAGACCAAAGGCCGCGAGCATGGCTGCGCATGCTTTTAAGAAGAAAAGGGTTTATGCTATCAAAGGTGCCTTTAACACCAAAAGCGAACTTGCCACCTTGGGGTGCATTGGGGTTAGCATAAGGAAAATGTGTATAATCTGCAGGAAGAGCCAAATCACCATGCATGGAGATGCCATGTTTGGGTTCAGCCATTGCATTTGTGCTTTGGGTTGCGAGGATGCATAAGGCGCCTAAAATAGCGCCAATACAGCATTGCGTTCTATTCCCAAATTTATTTATAGCCATAAGTCCCCTCTTTGAATTAGCAAATAATTATCTTATTTGATTCGATAGCTTAGATTATATTTCGTATAAATTGAAGTTTATCTAGGAATATGTGGTAAATATCATGGTAAAAGCACATTTGGCCTTTTTTTTGCCTTAAAAGCTGATGAATGGTGTTTTAACAAGCTGAACAAATTAGTTTGCCCGTTGTTTATTAAAATTAATTGCGTTAAGACTAACAGCAATGGTCTCGAAAATTATGTTTGGGGTCTCAGCTATCAAAACTTATGATAAAGAATATAGAGGGTCGTTTATTAATGTTGAATTTCAAGAAAATCACAAAATCGCTGATTTTAGGTGCTTTTGCATCAGCTTTTGTGCCAATTTTTACCTCAATGGTTCCAGTGAGCGTGCAAGCGCAAGAAGCGCCAAAACAAGGCTGGTTTAAAGTTTGTTCTAAGCAGGGCAAAAATGATATTTGTAATGTACAATATAATATCCGTGCTGAAACTGGCCAATTGGTAACAGGTGTTAGCCTTTTGACTGTTAAGGGTGAAGTTAATCGCAAGATTTTTCAAGTGATTGTACCTACTGGCCGCGCTATTGCGCCTGGCATTGAAGTGCAAATTGATAAGAACAAAGCGAATAAATTCCCTTATTCTTTTTGTTTTCCAGATCGTTGCCTCGCAGATATTCAAATGTCAGATGCTGTGATTAATGCACTTAAAAAGGGTAACAAAATTGCTATCACAACGACCAATTTCCAAGGCAAGAAAAACCCTGTAAATTTGTCTTTAAAAGGTTTTACTGCTGTGTTTGATGGCCCACCGCTTAAACGTAACGAATTGGCTCAAAAGCAAAAGAAATTGCAAGAAGACTTGCAAAAGAAAGCCGAAGAAACTCGCAAGAAGCTTGAAGAAGCACAGAAAAAAGCTAAAGAAGCCAATTAAAGCCCAATTAAGGGTTTTAAAAAGATTTTGCCAAAAGGCTTTATAGCTAGCGCATGTAGTCTTTAGAGCACATCAGTTATTTATGAATTTATTCATATGGCTAATGCTCTAATTGTAAAGTGATAAATAAAAAGCCGCTCAGTTTTTGAGCGGTTTTTTTTATATATTTTTGTTATGCTTATTCTAGTGCGTGTAGCGTTTAGGTGGATTCATCTAAACGAAAACTATTCGCACAAATAAAGGAATCTAGAGCGGCGCTTTGAATTTACATAAGCGCATCAAGCTCTAGAGCAAATTCATATTGATCTGCATTGATCTTCTCAGACTTGCGACCATATT
>CAKMZG010000185.1 GCA_929200335.1 uncultured Alphaproteobacteria bacterium
TAGGCCAACAATGCAATCTCACGCGCTTCCAATATAGTTTGAACACCCATGGTAATCGCATATTTAGGGGTCTCATCAAATGACTTAAAATACATTTGATTACTTCTACGAGTACTTTCAGTTAAAGTCTTCACTCTAGTACGAGAACCAAAGCTAGAGGTAGGCTCATTGAATCCAATATGCCCATTTGTGCCAATACCTAACAACAGCAAATCAATCCCACCAGCCTCGGAGATAGATTTCTCATAACGCGCGGCTTCCTTCAAAGGATTTTCAGTATTGCCATAAGGTAAATTAATATTACTATTATTTATATTAACATGGTCAAATAATTGCTCACGCATGAAACGATTATAAGAGCATAGATGATCTGCCTCAAGTCCAATATATTCATCAAGATTAAACGTCTTAATTTCCCTAAATGATACTTGCTGTTTCTGATAGGCAGCAACAAGGCTAGCATAATAAGGCACCATAGTCCCGCCCGTAGCTAAACCTAAAACACTATGTGGCTTTTCTGAAATCTGCCGAATGGTTAAATCAACCACCCGCTCAATTGCCTGCTCTTTAGAATTGAATATCAAAACCTTCATTTATTGCACCTTACCCCGTAATAATTTAAATCGCAATTGCTCAGCAATTAACAAAAAAACACAGTCACTTATAAAAACATTAGTAATTTAACAAATATCACAAATATAAATAGCAATAACAACTATACATATAAATATCCAATTATACTTTATACCACTTTAGGCGTATATATATTAGAGCTTAGGCTCAAGCACCAATGCTACAACCTACAATAGTACTAATTAAGAACTTCTTTTGCATAAGATTTTATATGATCAATAAATATTTTTAGCTTTATATCTTGATATTTTCTATGGGGAAAAATTGCCGCCAATTGCGCTGCCGTAGGCGGCGTCTCTTGCAATATTTCTACCAACTCCCCTTCATCCAAATGGCTTCTAACATTGATTTTTGCAGCATTTACAATGCCATGACCGTGCAAAGCCCAGTCGATTAAAACATCGCCATCATCACAATCAAAACTTCCCTTCACCTCGTATCGAACAGGCTTCCCATTTTCTTCCAGCATCCAATAATACTCAGTGGAGCCAGGAAAGCGCAGCAATAGACAGCGATGTTTATCATCCAAAAGATCTTGCGGTTTTTGTGGAATACCATTCTTCTCCAAATATTGTGGCGAAGCGCATAAAACCCTCTGGCACTCCATGATACCGTGATAGCGCAGGCTTGAATCCTCAATTACCCCTAATTTAAAAGCCAGATCAATAGCCTCTTCCAACATATTCACATTACGATCAGATAACCGTAAACTAATATTCACATCAGGATATTGTTCTAAAAAATCTGGGATAGCTGGAGCAATTATACGTCGCCCCAATCCAAGCGGCGCTGTAACTCTCAATATTCCCTTGGGTTGATTAGAAATACTGGTAAGATGATTTTCTGCATCTTCAACAGCTTCAAGAATTTTCTGCGCACCCTCGTAGAAGGAATTACCGTGCTCGGTTGGAACCAAATGCCTTGTTGTACGATTAAATAAACGCACATTAAGACGTCTTTCCAACTCTTTAATTCTATTACTGGTTACCGCAGGCGAAAGACGAAGATCGCGCCCAGCCGCAGACAAGCTACCAAGCTCGTAAACCCTTACAAACACCTTCACATTATCTATATACGACATATAAAACCACCTATTTTCAATTATTTCTTGAAACTGATAGTGCAGCATTCAATAAAATACAAGCATTATTTTTTTAAAATTTATGCTATATATTGATTCAAATTTTATAAATAGGAATATCATATGTTTGAGGCACTTATCATTTGGGAGTGGATCGGTTTTTTAGTACGCTGGCTACACGTTATTACAGCTATCGCATGGATTGGTTCATCGTTTTATTTCATCGCCCTTGATCTGGGATTAATTCACCGTCCCCACCTGCCCAAGGGCGCACATGGTGAAGAATGGCAAGTTCACGGCGGTGGATTTTATCACATTCAAAAATATTTAGTGGCACCTGAAAACATGCCCGAACATCTGACATGGTTTAAATGGGAGGCCTATGTCACATGGATATCTGGCTTTGCTTTAATGTGCGTTGTCTATTATGTGGGCGCTGATATCTATCTTATTGATCGCAATGTTTTAGATATTTCTCAACCTGTTGCTATTTTTATATCTATAGCCTCCATTGCTTTGGGCTGGATATTATATGACAGCCTATGCAAATCTAAAATTGGCGAGAGCAGCGTTGGTTTAATGCTGGTACTTTTTTGTATTTTGGTAGGCATGGCTTGGGGCTATACGCAGCTCTTTACAGGACGTGCGGCATTGCTACACTTGGGTGCTTTTACCGCAACAATCATGTCTGCCAATGTTTTCATGATCATCATTCCTAATCAAAAAATTGTTGTAGCTGATTTAATGGCTGGCCGCACACCAGATCCTAAATATGGGAAAATTGCAAAACAACGCTCAACCCATAATAATTACCTTACTCTGCCGGTAATTTTCTTAATGCTATCAAACCATTACCCGCTTGCATTTGCTACAGAATATAATTGGATTATTGCCTCTTTAATTTTCTTGATCGGCGTACTTATCCGTCACTATTTTAATTCTAAACATGCAAGAATTGGAAAGCCAACATGGGTATGGCTGGCAGCAGCAATTATATTTGTCATCATCATGTGGTTATCCACAGCGCCACAATTCAGCACAGCAGATGATGAAACCGCTCTAACGCCTAGCCCGCAGCAATTGGCTTTAATGCAAGACCCGCATTTTGAAACGGTGAAAGATACAATTTTGGGGCGCTGTTCTATGTGCCATTCCAAGGAGCCATTTTATGAAGGTGTACACCGTGCGCCAAAAGGGGTTTTATTAGAAGATGAATATTCCATTACTCAGCATGCAGGCGAAATTTACATTCAGGCTGGCCGCTCTCACGCTATGCCGCCTGGAAATGTAACTCAAATGAGTGAGGAAGAGCGTGCTAAACTGATTGCTTGGTATCAGTCAGCAACCAACAAATAAAATTAAAAAGACCTTCGCATAATAAGGATTTTGTTAAACTGAGTAGAAAACAATAAAGCAAGAACCGCAGAATATATGGGTATATTTGAGGATCGGAGCAAATTATTGACGCACTCAGGTGGCAAAAGACTATTATGCAAAGATCTTTTAAAAATAAAAACCCTACTCAAGACTGTCCCAAGACTGTCCTAAGTAGGGTTATAAATCATTATAAATTAATTATTTTAGCGCTCAACAATTTCGGTATCTACAATCTCAATACCAAAACCAGAAACCCCTACATAGTCCATCTCTTGTGAGGCCAATAGAGCAATCTTAGAGATATTCAAATCCCTTAAAATTTGCGCGCCAAGACCAATATCGCGCCAACGGTCTTTACGTTTTTGTGCGCTTTGATGCGCCTCTTCAACACTAGCATGAGCGCCATCAACAAGCTTTGCATGACCCACTAATTTCGGCGAACGTAAGAATATTAGCACCCCTTGACCGCGTTCTTTGAAGTGCTCAATAGCATTTTCCAACCATGTATTTTTTCCAGATTGCACATCAAAAATATCCATCAAAGGTTTTTCAAGGTGAATGCGACAAGGCACAGTTTCATTATTTGCAACATCGCCATAAACCAAGGCCATATGTTGCATATCATCAAATGGCGTTTCGTAATAATAAATGGTTGGGCTTTTATCATCATCCAGCTTCAATTCATTTACACGATTAACAAAGGATTCTGTTTTGATGCGATATTCGATTAAATCTTCAATGGAGATAATTCTCAAATCATGCTCTTTGGAAAATTCCAACAGTTCTGGCAAACGTTTTACTGTGCCATCATCGTTCACAATTTCTGACAAAACGCCAACGGCCTCAAGCCCTGCAAGACGCGCCAAATCTGTACCAGCTTCAGTGTGGCCTGAGCGACTTAGAACCCCACCTGGCTTTGAAATAAGGGGGAACACATGACCAGGACGGGCGAAGTCTGCACCAACACAATTATTATTTGCAAGCGCATGAAGCGTATTAGCGCGCTCTAACGCGGAAATACCTGTTGTTAAATCAACTTTATAATCCACAGAGACGGTAAAATTAGTGCGCATTGGATCGCTGTTATTTGAAACCATAGGGTTTAAATTTAACGCATCCGCTCTTGCTTGATCCATCGGCGCACAGATGATGCCACTGGTGTGGCGGATCATAAATGCCAACTGCTCTGAGGTAGCTTTTGAAGCCGCCATAATCAGATCGCCTTCGTTCTCGCGATCCTCATCATCAACTACAACCACCAACTCACCATTGGCAATGGCTTTTATTGCATCTTCAATCGAATCTAATGCCATAAATTACTCCAAGTAATAACTTTTCTTTTCTTCATAGGCTTGTTACAAGTTATCTGCCCAGCGTCAACATGTTTTGACATTTTTATTAAGTATTAGCGCCAAGAATAATGGATTTGCCCAATGAATAACCAAGAAAATAAAAATCGGAATGAACGCCGCCAAGCCCGCAAAGAAGGGCACCTGGATAATCATGCCTTTTTAAAAGTAGCTGACCGCTTTATTGATGTGGCAAATGATGAAAATCAAAACGTATTAGCCACCGAATTACAAATGGCATTTCTTTATGCGGCTGCGCGCTATAATGCCCATGTGGCAAAAAATGTTCTAAATGTTGAAGATCAAGAAGACTTCGTCAAAGAAATGAGTAAGCATTATCAAGAAATGCTTAGAAATCATCTGGCAGATCCACAGGTTTAAAATTCACCCATCATTTGACGGCGTTGGCGCAGGCTCATTTTAGGTGCTTCTGCAATAAGCTCATCAACTTCTTCTGCTGTATCGTCAATCAGCTCAACGGAAGATCCCTCTATGGTCTGCTCAACTTCAGTTAAATCAGCTTTAGCTGCTT
>CAKMZG010000186.1 GCA_929200335.1 uncultured Alphaproteobacteria bacterium
ACCAAGATATTTACAAAAAATGCATCGATTGGTGCACGAAGGCCAGCCAAAGCCATCACGGCTTGTTTAAAATCATCTTGAGCTAAAGCGCTGTCCACTTTTTGCTTAACAGTATTAAGGCTGGCAAAAAGGGCTTTTTCTTCATCAGCATTAAAGGCACTCTCATTGATTGGAGTATCTAATGTGGCGCCTTTTTTTGCTTCAGCATTTAATATGTTATTGGCGCGCTTAAAACCTGCTAAGAGGTTTACCCCGTCATCAGATGAAATTAGATTATTTAAGGCTTCCAGTTTTAAATTGATGTCGTAAATGTCATCACTATCACTGCTGATTACGGCATCAATTAAATCATGACGCAACCCTTGATCTTTTAAATAACCTTTTAAGCGCTCGTGGAAAAATCCAAGGAGATCTTGATCTACGGCATAATCAGATAAGGATAGGCTTAATTTATTTTCTAAAATGATGCGGATAACGCCGAGGGTAGCGCGGCGCAGGGCGAAGGGGTCTTTAGAACCCGTCGGCTTTTCATCAATTGCCCAAAATTGAGTAAGTAAATCAAGCTTATCTGCAAGAGCAACAGCAATGGAGGTGTTTTCATTTGGCACATCATCGCTTGGGCCTTGTGGGCGGTAATGGGCCCCAACAGCTTCAGCTATATCAGCGGGTTCATCAGCTTTTTGTGCATAGATACGCCCCATAAAGCCTTGCAACTCTGGAAATTCATAAACCATCGCTGAAGAAAGATCAGCCTTTGCGATATGACACGCGCGTTCAACGGATTTCAAATCAGCATTTATCGCAGGCGCTAGTTTAGCCGCCATTGTTTTAATGCGATTAATACGCTCCCCTTGAGAGCCAAGCTTGGCATGGAAGGTTACATTATTTAATTTATTGACCCATGCATTAAAGCCATCATTGCTTTGAATAAGATCTAAATCGCTGTGCCAGAAAAATTGTGCATCGGATAATCGTGCATTTACAACTTTTTGATTGCCCTTGATGATCTCGCTGCCGCCATCGCTGGCTTCAATAGCTGCAACAAGCAAGAACTTATTGGTTAACTTACTGGTTGCTTGATCTTTTAATACAAAGCATTTTTGATTAACTTTGATGGTAAGCTGAATAACCGCATCGGGTAGCTCTAAGAAACTTTCATTATAGGTGCCAATAAGCGCTACAGGCCATTCACAAAGGTTAGCGACTTCTTTTAACAGTGCCTTATCTTCAACCAATTCTAAGCCTTGTGCAAAGGCAAGGTTTTTAGCGTCACTTAAAATAATGTCTTGGCGACGCTGGGCATCTAATACTACCTTGGTTTTTTCAAGGGCTGCAACATAATCGTCAAATTGTTTAACTTTTATAGGCTCGCTTGAATGAAAGCGGTGGCCATAGGTAAGATTGCCAGATTTGATGCCGCTGATTTCAAAATCAATGGTTTTAAACTCATCATTTTCTGAGCCAAAGCTACAAAGAATGGATTGTAAGGGGCGCACCCACTTAAGGCTTCCAGCATTTTTTGATGCCTCACCCCAGCGCATGCTTTTGGGCCATGGAAAATTGTTTACCAGGGGAGGGATAACATCAGCAATTATAGCTTCTGCATCACGGCCGGGTTTATTAATTTTTGCTACATAAAAATCACCCTTCTTAGGGTCGGTTTCTACTTCTGCTTCACTCACATCCGCAAGTCCTGCAGCACGTAAAAAACCAGCTATTGCTTTTTCAGGCGCATCCACGCGAGGGCCTTTGCGCTCATCTACAATATCAGCGGAACGCTTAGATATGCCACGAATATCCAATGTAAGACGGCGCGGCGTCCAATAGGGCGTTGCTGCTTCATAGGTCAATCCACCATCAACAATGGCATTGGTGAATAGGCTTCTAAGGTCATGGGCTGCTTTTTCCTGCATGCGGGCAGGGATTTCTTCACAATAAAGTTCGAGCAGAAGATCAGGCATAGGTTTTCCATTAAATCAGGTGAAACAAAATGAGTTAGTAATGGAATATTGCCCCTACAACTATTTTGCAAGTTTATATGGTGATTATTTTAAAAAAGATGGTTCAAGGCGCTTTATTGTATTGTGAAAAAAAAGGTGCAGGCTATTAAACCTGCACCTTTGAATATTCTGTACTTGGAGGTCAGAATAAAGTTCTATAAATTATGATGAGAGCCATCACATAAAACGGGGTTTAAACTGGTTTTGCAGTTGCAAAAATATAAAGTTCCGCTTTTTTCAGGCGTCCATTGAATGGGGCTCGCATTAATTTTTTTATGGGAACCATCGCAAAAAGGTTGCTTGGTTGATTTGCCACAAGAGCACCAGTAATAGTTTTTGCCGATTTCGACATTAACAGGAATAGGTGCTTTTTTAGCCATCATGTTTCCCTTGTTAACTATTTGTTAACAATTGATACATGAAATATAAAAATAAATAAAGATAGTAAAAAGTCTATATATACTATTTTTATACTTTATTACTCTGCGCCGCCAGCATTAGTTTGTAAGAAAGCTTCGCCGCAAGCTTTGGCTAATGCTCTCACCCGCAAGATATAGCTTTGACGTTCGGTTACAGAAATCACGCCTCTGGCATCAAGTAAGTTGAATACATGGGAAGCTTTGATGCATTGATCATAGGCTGGGTGTGCCATCACTATAGCTTGGTCTTTTTTAGGATCAATTGCTGTTTGAGCTAAAATATTTTTACATTCAGCTTCTGCGTCTTCAAAGTGCTTTAAGAGAGTGTCGGTATCAGCCACATCAAAATTATAGCGTGAATATTCACGTTCATTTTGTTGGAAAACTTCGCCATAGGTGACTTTTTTATCGCCCTCTCCGCCGTTGAAATTCAGGTCATAGACATTGTCAACATTTTGCACATACATGGCTAGGCGTTCTAAGCCATAGGTCAATTCGCCAGCAACAGGCGAGCATTCAAAGCCGCAAACCTGCTGGAAATAGGTGAATTGAGAAACTTCCATGCCATCGCACCAAATTTCCCAACCTAAGCCCCATGCGCCTAATGTTGGGCTTTCCCAGTCGTCTTCCACAAAGCGAATGTCATGGAGTTTGGGGTCAATACCAATGGCATAAAGAGAGTTTAGATAAAGCTCTTGTAAGTTAGGTGGAGAGGGTTTTAGTAATGCTTGATATTGATAATAATGCTGTAAACGGTTGGGATTTTCTCCATAGCGGCCATCTGTTGGACGGCGTGAAGGCTGCACATATGCAGCATTCCAAGGACGTGGCCCCAGCGCGCGCAAAGTCGTTGCGGGATGGAATGTGCCAGCGCCCACTTCCATATCATAGGGTTGCAATATAACACAGCCATATTCTGCCCAATAGTTATGCAGCGCCAAAATTAGGCCTTGAAATGAACGGGTTGGGTCTAAATGAGATGGATGATCTGTTTTAATTTGAGGTATCGTAGACACTGAAACTATCCTAAAAATTGCTGGCCGATATAAACTTCTTTAAAAGATGTTTATATTTTGTGTTTGCTGACTTCTATCACAAATCTGATCCATAAATGCAAATGTTTATTAAATTCAAACGGGTTGAAATAATAATTTAGTCCTTGTCTTTATCCATTTTGGTAACTTTATAAACGCCTGTTTTAGGGTCGGGCTTTAATGCTTTGCCATCTTTTTTGGCGGCTTTTTTCTCAGTCTTGCGAATGCTGTCATTGGCATTATTCATGCCTTTTTTAATGGTTTTATAGCCATACCAAGCAGCCACGCCAACCAGTGCATATAGAATTAATTGTGGCATTTAAGTTTCTCCTAACAGCGCTTTTATGATGCGCTTATAGCCCATATCGCGCCCAAAGTGCTTGCTCTTCCGCTGCTTGTACAGCACCAGATGTGGCATTGCCTATGATATTTTCGCCAATATTTGCTAATGCGGATATGCCATTGCTGCTGGTGCGACCGAAAAAGTTTTTCTTCGGCTCGACCAATTCCATTTCACATTTTTCACCATAAAGCCCTTTAAGATAAGAGCGCATATCGCTGATTTCATCCACTAGGCCAAGTTCTTGACCTTTTAAGCCTGTCCAAAACATGCCCGTGAATAGATTTTCATCATTACTCAAACGCTCACCACGGCCAGTTTTTACCATATCGATGAAAACTTGGTGAATTTCTAGCTGTAGGTTTTTCAGATGATCAATGTCAGTTTTATTTTCTTCTTTGAAGGGGTCAAGCTGGCTCTTGTTATTGCCTGCGGTATAGACGCGGCGCTCAACGCCAATTTTTTCCATTAATTTTGGAAAGCCAAAGCTAGAAGAAATAACGCCAATTGAGCCCACGATAGAGGAAGGATCAGCGACAATGGTATCGCCTGCCACTGCAATCATATAACCGCCTGATGCCGCCACGTCTTCAACAAAAACATGAACTTTCTTATCGTTTTCATTGGCCAGTTGACGGATACGGTCATGGATAAATTTAGATTGTACAGGCGAGCCACCAGGCGAATTGATGCTCAAAGCAATGGCCGGTGCATTGGTTTCAAATGCTTTTTCTAAAAGCTTTGCGACACTTGCCAAATTAAGATTGGAAGAAAAGGCAGAGCTTTTGTTCATAATAGCGCCATGGAGGCGAACTACGGGAATTGTAACTTTTTTGCTCTTAAATTTTGCAGGAATTAATTTGGATAATATCTTTTTCATAATGGCCTCAGCATGGAATGTTATAGCTCCTTACATGGCTATTTTGAATGAATTTTTCAAGTGATATTATTGAAAATAAAGCCGATTAATTAATCTTGCATTTGTGGCACTAAGCCTTGCCCATGAAAAATTGCATTGGCCTCATCTGTATAACTGTTATTATCTTTATGCACTATAAAGGGCGGCAAAAATTGAAGCGGCGCTTTAGACCCTTTTTGTGCAGAAGCAATAAGCTTTGTAGCAGGTTGATCTTTAAAGGAATGAACCGACATAAAC
>CAKMZG010000187.1:0-1740 GCA_929200335.1 uncultured Alphaproteobacteria bacterium
TACCAGGGTATCTAATCCTGTTTGCTCCCCACGCTTTCGCACCTCAGCGTCAATATCGAGCCAGTAAGTCGCCTTCGCCACTGGTGTTCCACCGAATATCTACGAATTTCACCTCTACACTCGGTATTCCACTTACCTCTCTCGAATTCTAGATTGCCAGTATTAGAGGCAGTTCCAGGGTTGAGCCCTGGGATTTCACCCCTAACTTAACAATCCGCCTACGTGCGCTTTACGCCCAGTTATTCCGAACAACGCTAGCCCCCTTCGTATTACCGCGGCTGCTGGCACGAAGTTAGCCGGGGCTTCTTCTACGGTTACCGTCATTATCTTCACCGTTGAAAGAGCTTTACAACCCTAGGGCCTTCATCACTCACGCGGCATGGCTGGATCAGGCTTGCGCCCATTGTCCAATATTCCCCACTGCTGCCTCCCGTAGGAGTCTGGGCCGTGTCTCAGTCCCAGTGTGGCTGATCATCCTCTCAGACCAGCTATAGATCGTCGCCTTGGTGAGCCATTACCTCACCAACTAGCTAATCCAACGCGGGCTCATCCATCTCCGATAAATCTTTCCCCAAAAGGGCGTATACGGTATTAGCACACATTTCTATGTGTTGTTCCGTAGAGATGGGTAGATTCCCACGCGTTACTCACCCGTCTGCCACTCTCCCCGAAGGGAGCGTTCGACTTGCATGTGTTAGGCCTGCCGCCAGCGTTCGTTCTGAGCCAGGATCAAACTCTCAAGTTTGATCTGAGATTTTGATTGGCTTCATTTATAATTGATATTCTTAACTTCTAGGAAACCCTAAAAGGAATAACAATCTTCATTCTCCAATGACCAACCTAATTAAAGGCACTCTGGTCAATGGGGTCACGCATATTCTCCAATCATCCGTAAGTAATGATGATTGGCAAATTGACGAGAACATTTCTTTAACACACCTAGCATCATAATAAATTATAATACTTGGTATTTTTGTAACATTCTCGAAAAACGTGTCCGCCAAAGTCTCTTCGGATAACAGCAATAAAGGAACCTCAAATGAGGAAAAATTACTGTATCCAGCAGATAACCGCCGGCCACGTTTCTCTTTCTTTCATATTCAATTGTCAAATAACTGAACCCAAAATAATGAATTCATAAAAATTTAAATCTTACATCACTAATCATGGTCAAACCACAAATATAACATACCGGATAAGATCTCTCATCACCCGCGGTAGGTTTTCGCTAAGCGACGCCTTGCCAGAAAATCAACTCAGAAAACTAAATGCAAATCTTGTGTGAAGCGCATATTCCGTAGTCCCCGTCTCGTTGGTGAGCGGGTTATAGGGAATATTACAACCAAATGTCAACAACCTTTTTGAACTTTTCTTATGTTTTTTTGATTTATTTTTTTAAAAGCCTTTTTAATCATATTTTAATCCGTTAAAACGCTAGAAATCTGCGGTTTCAGATGTAAAATTATTTTATACATTATTGAACTTTTTTATTACAACTAAGGTTTTTTGCATCAGTCCAAGCAATTGCACTATAAAACTGTTTGTATGCCCATAAATTAAACTGAAATCGACTTCATTTTTTAGCATGTCACCCAAAAATGGGCGCTGGTTTTAGAAATAATAACATGCAACAAAGAGATAGAGCGCATTTATTAATCTATAAATGCGCTCTAATACGGAATTTTAGAAATTTTGGTGAAATCGATCTTACTATCAATGGTGGAGTATCAATAATGAGGT
>CAKMZG010000187.1:1750-4932 GCA_929200335.1 uncultured Alphaproteobacteria bacterium
TTTTATTTAATTCTTCAATGGTGGTTTCTTGATAAGCCAGTTTTGACTGCAAATCGACCAATTGATCTTCGATTTTATCCATAACAAGCTCCAATAATCTAATATCTACAAAATGCGCCCTCAAATAAGGCTCTTACTCAATACGAGTACGCGAGCGCATAGCGGCCGATAATGTACCCTCATCTAAATAATCCAACTCACCGCCCACTGGCACACCATGGGCTAATCGCGAAACAGAAACTGGAAAATCGCTTACCTGTTCCATGATATAATGCGCCGTGGTTTGACCTTCAATGGTAGCATTAACGGCAATGATCAATTCTTTAACCCCGCCATGGGCTACCCGTTCAACCAATTTTGCCATATTCAATTGTTCTGGACCAATGCCATCAAGCGGAGATAAAGTACCGCCCAAAACATGATAAGTGGCATTAGTTGCCGATGCGCGCTCCAATGCCCATAGATCAGCGACCGTTTCCACTACAACCATGGTAGCACCATCGCGTCTTGGATCAGAACATAATGTGCAGGGATTAATGCTATCAACATTTCCGCATTCAGAACAAACTCCTACTTTGGCGACAGCTTCTTGTATAGCTGCACCCAATGGCGCCATCAGCCCTTCTTTTTTATTCAAAAGATGCAAAGCAGCACGCCTAGCAGAGCGAGGCCCAAGACCAGGTAGTTTTGCGAGCAACTGAATAAGTCGCTCTATCTCAGGGCCAATAACAGATTTTACCATTCTTTATAAAAACCTTAAAAGGGTAATTTCATGCCAGGTGGTATAGGTAAACCAGCAGTAACTTCTTCGGTTTTTTGCTTAGTCAGCTCATCTACTTTTTGGCGTGCATCATTATGCGCTGCAACTATAAGATCTTCTAGAATTTCTTGTTCATCTGCATTCATAAGAGATGGATCGATAGAAATTCCCTGCATTAAACCTTTGCCGGTTAATGTAACAGAGACCATATCACCACCAGCAACGCCAGTTACTTCCGCCTGTTCCATTTCTTCTTGCATGGTCGCCATCTTGGCTTGCATTTCTTTAACTTTACCCATCATACCCATGATGTCTTTCATAAGCCTTACTCCGTATTTTGAGATTTATTCTTCAAAAAAATCATCAAGGGATGATTCATCACTATCTATCATATCTTCGGCATCCACCTCTGGCACCGCAGGCAAAGCCTCTATCATCTCGCGCATTCTAACGTCAATAATCTTAGCTTGCGGAAATTGATTTAGCACCGCTTGAATAGTAGGGTCATTGGTTGCATCTTCAACCATAGCCTCTTTTTGCGCCTCGTCTTTTTCTGCAAGGCTGAAGGCGCTCTCTTCATTGGTTGTGGTTAAAAGCCAACGCTGACCTGTCCACTCCAAGAGCTTCTCATTCAAGATTTTATAAAAATCCCGTGGCACATTACCAATAAGATTAAATTCAATCTTACCCTGCTCAAAATTAACCAATCGAATATGATTGCGCAGATATAGTTTTAACTTAATCTCGCGCTGAACCTCACAATAATCAATCAGCTCTTGGAATGTTTTTAAAGCAACAGATTGCTGGGGTTCATCTTGTGGCGTTATATTGGGTCTAGCAAGGCGATTACCTTCAACCACATGAAGAGCGGTTGGAGCGTTAGAATCATTATTTGATCCACCATTAGCAGTTATGCCGCTAGTCGCACCTACCGCGCTACCGCCTCCAGAGCCTGTACCTGCGGCACCTCCCCCAATATTTGATCCGCCATTAGTAGTTCCTCCAGTAGGCAGATTACCATCATTGGATAATTGCCCAGATTGGATTTGTTTAATCACCTCATCTGGCGTTGGTAAATCAGCAACATGGGTCAAACGCACCAATAACATATCAGCCGCAGCCAAAGGCCGCGATGAAGCTTGCACCTCACCAATACCCTTCAACAGCATCTGCCAAATACGCCCTAAAATTCTAAGAGAAAGTTTCTCTGCCAAATCTTTACCGCGCTCACGCTCCGCTTGAGAAAGCGCAGAGTTTTCTGCAACCTCAGGCACAAAGCGGACTTTGGTTACATAATGCACAAAATCAGCTAAATCATTTAATACAGTTACAGGCTCAGCACCCACATCATATTGAGATTTCAACTCATCCATGGCCTCACGGGTTTTGCCCGCCATCACATGCTCAAATAAATCAATCACGCGACCACGATCAGACAAGCCCAACATTATGCGCACATCTTCGCCCAGCACTTTGCTTTCACTATGAGCAATAGCTTGATCGAATAAAGACAAGGCATCCCGTACAGAACCCTCAGCCGCACGCGCAATCATGGCAAGCGCATCTTCTTCCACCTCGACCTTTTCCTGATGGGCTATTTTTTGCAAATGGCTACACAGCTCTTCCGCCTCAATGCGGCGCAAATCAAAACGTTGACAACGAGACAAGACCGTAATCGGCACTTTTCTAATCTCAGTCGTGGCAAAAATAAATTTCACATGCTCTGGTGGCTCTTCCAATGTTTTCAGCAAGCCATTAAAGGCTGCTGTTGAAAGCATATGAACCTCATCTATAATATAAACTTTATAGCGTGCAGAGACAGGCTTATATTGAACGGAGGCGATAATTTCACGAATATCACCAATACCCGTATGAGATGCCGCATCCATTTCAATCACATCCACATGACTGCCAGCCATGATTGCCTCGCAATTTTCGCCCAAATCATCAAGGTCAATATTGGGCTTATCAATGAGGTCTGATTTATAATTCAATGCGCGGGCTAAAATACGTGCTGTGGTGGTTTTGCCTACACCACGAACCCCAGTTAACATATAGGCTTGAGCGATACGCCCAGAATCAAAGGCATTAGAGAGCGTTTTAACCATCGGCTCTTGGCCAATGAGATCACGAAAATTAGAAGGGCGATATTTACGCGCTAATACGCGGTACTCTTCTTTAGTTACATCTTCGACTTTATCGCTCATCTTAGCTCTCAAATTAAATGGAGTGTTTCTTTATTATTATAGAGTTTTTGTAAGGGCTACTAGGGCTATGGGCAGTTTTTCCATAATTTTACGCCACCAATGTCTTTTTTGGGGAAAACTTATAGAAAATCAAAGCTAAATTAATACCAACAAACATCTTCATGCTAAGCTAAAGCACTGAGAAAAAGATAGTTTTATTCTTCTCAATAGTGAGG
>CAKMZG010000188.1:0-290 GCA_929200335.1 uncultured Alphaproteobacteria bacterium
TGAGATGAGAAAGTTAATGCACGAAGCGGGTAATGGCGATTCAACAGCAAGTCCAATTACGGGTGGCAATATAGTCATGCAGGAAACCCCCTTTATTACTAATCAGTATGTCGGTGGTCTTAAATCCGATACTTTAACTACTCAAGATGGTGGTACTTTAAAAATAAATGGTGGAAGTAAATATACGGGTAAGTTCTTTGGCCCAGATGCAAATGAAACTGCAGGTGTATTCCAGATTGACGCTAGTACAAAAGCTAGTGGTGAAATTATTAGTAAAGACACAATTGGGC
>CAKMZG010000188.1:300-1953 GCA_929200335.1 uncultured Alphaproteobacteria bacterium
CAGGGCAATTATATCGCCATAAAAGATTAAACTATTATGTGTTTAATTAGATTAATGGATTAATTTAAGAGGCTTATTGTTTTGCGTATTATTATCACCTCTATTAAAATGTTGTTGATGGCGCTGATTATTGTTGCGCCATCATTTGCGATAGCAAGCCAGAAAAAAGTAATCTCAATTGAGGCTTTGGTTGCCAATGGTCAATATGATGCGGCGCGTCAAGTGCTTAATTTAGCCACAAGAAATGATCCTGAACGTCAATTATTGCTTAATCATTTAGAAGGTTTAATTCATCTCCAAAAAGGTGATTTGGATTCTGCTATTGCAAAATTTCGCGAAAACTTAGCTGCAAATCCCAATTTTTTTCAAAGTCGCAATTATTTGGCTCAGGCTCTTTTTGCTAAAGGTGATATGCAAGGTTTCTCTTATCATGCTAATCGTGTTATCAGTGGCCCTATTAGTGAAAATTTAAGGGATGCTTACGTTAGAAAATTGGCTAAAATTTCTCATGGTAAGCCATGGGGAATTCAAACTCGCTTTTCATTGTTGCCATCTACTAATATAAATAAAGGCTCTAGCCATGAAGGGTTTGTTCTTAATGGGCGTGAGTTTACAATCAATGATAATTCTAAATTGAAAAGCGGCATAGGGTTTTCAGCAGGCGTTACAGGCTTTGTTAAAAAGCAGTTAACGGAGAGAAGCTCTCTTGCTTTGATTTTAGATGTCGATGGTCAAAAATATTCGGAAACTGTTCTTAATGATGCATTTACTTTACAAGGCAAATTTGCTTATACGCAAAACTTTGAACGCGGTAGTTTCTCAATAGGTCCCCAAATTAAGCAGCAGTGGGATGCTTGGGAACCTTCTAGATTAAGTTATGGCGTGTTTACAAAAGTATCTCATCAATTAACTAACAAGATAAATTTGTTTTTAAGTGCAGATTATTGGCAGCATGATTATGAGGATAATGAAATTTTTGATGGATATTCTTATAATGTCGCTACAACATTAAGCTATCAACATAACCCACATTTGGGATTTAGTTTGACTGCATCTGCATATCGAGATGTAAAAGAAGATCTGAAACACCTTTCATATTTGGATATGACGCTAAGAGCAGGGATAATCAAAGAATGGAAGGGTGGTGCCATTACAGCATTTTTTGGCAGTTATGGTCAAAGAGTATTTGATGAAAATTTTACATTGCATAATTATGAACGTGAAGATGATCACTATTCTGTAGGCTTTAAATTGAAGCATAGAAAACTTACATTTAAAGGTGTGGTGCCTGAACTTTCATATGAATATACGAAGCAAAAATCTAATGTACTTTTTTACGATTATGATTCTCATGATGTATCGCTAAGCCTTAGCAAAGCCTTTTAATTAAACTCAGCAAGATTTGTGAAACGCAATTGTTTTATACTGGCCATGAAAGGGGCAATGGTGCGTCTTTCCTTTTAAGTAAGGCAAATATTGGTGGCATAATACATGAATGATAAGCATAATCGAAGCTATTACATTAACCGCTTACAGCGGGTGCATGACTACATCCAAAACCATCTTGATGAGAAGCTTGATTTGGATAAGCTTGCGGATGTGGCTGCACTTTCTCGTTTTCATTGGCATCGCACTTATCATGCAATCTATGGC
>CAKMZG010000188.1:1963-4898 GCA_929200335.1 uncultured Alphaproteobacteria bacterium
GTACATGCAAGCGTCAAGCGTATTCGCCTTTTTCAAGCAGCGAAAATGTTGCGCGAAGAAAAGGCCGATATTAATGCGGTTGCAAAAGCAGTTGGTTATCCCAATGTGCAATCTTTTACCCGCATATTCAGTGAACGCTATGGCATAACGCCAGCTAAATATCGCGCAACCAGCGATGATTTTCCTTGCTTGCCAACACCACGAAATGGAGACCAAGTCATGTATCCAGTTGAAATTAAACAAGTACCAGCACGACAATTTACGGGTTTGTTACATAAAGGAGCTTATCCAGCTATCGGGGCGTGCTTTGGCCAATTCTTTGAAAATACGATGAAGCCTGAACTTTATCGCGATAATCAAAAAGCAACGGCAATCTATATGGATGATCCTGCGGCTGTTAAAGAGGCAGAGTTACGCTCCTGTGCTGGTATGTGTCATAGCGGCGAACTCAATGAGCTTGAGGGATGTGAAAATCTTACCTTAGAGGGGGGCGAATATGCCGTGCTTTTATTCAAAGGCCCATATCCTGATTTAGAGCATGTTTACCCATGGCTTTATGGTACATGGTTGCCGCAATCTGGCCGCGAACCGAGGGATTTACCCTGTTATGAATATTATATCAATAATCCTAATGAAGTACCACCAACAGAGTTGTTAACTGAGATATACTTGCCGTTACGATAAGGATTGATTTTTAGATATGTATAATATACTAATAATGTTTGAGTTTATATTTTTATAAGTTGGATAAATAACCATGAATAAAAAGCAAATTAAATATCTCTTAGGGGTTTCTTTTATATCATTATTGGCGATTCAAGGTTGTTCGTCTAGCAGTTCAAGTGGCTCAAGTGCTGGCAGTGCCGTAGCAAGTAATTCTGGATCTAATGCTTCAACAGACGCTTCGACTACGACCACAAACAGTAATTATTTTGATGAGAAAATTGCCAGTAAAGAAATTATGCCTCTTAGTGTATCTTCATTTAAAGGGGTTGATCAAAGTGATAGCGTCTCTGGTGACAGTACAATATCAAAAGGTGAGTATAGCGATTTGGCTGAGCCAACAATTACACTTCAGAAGAATGCTAATGGCAAGTTAGATGTTGTGTTGAATAACTCATCCTTTTCTTTAGATGAGGGTAATAATGGTATAACATCCACCACTCATGAAATCTTGTATTATTCTCATGATGGCGATAGAAATATTAGTAAATTAAAACATGTTGAGACTGTAGGAACTGAGCATGTCAAAGCGTTAAATTATTTTGCAGATGGCAGTAGCGCGTCTAGTGACGTTGAGACAGAATCATTGCTTTTTATTGTTGGTAATGAAACTGATGCAGGTAATGTCAATGCGGCGGGTGTTGGTCAAGCGACGGCTACATATACCGGCAAAGTATTTATTGAGGGTACATCAGCAGCAATACCTAAAAATGAATCTAATGACTACAATAGAGATGCAAAGATTCATGCAGATATTGAATTAGATGCTAATTTTTCAACGGCTAAAATTAGTGGTCAATTAAGTAATATTCAAAGTGCTAATGGAAATTTAGCTGTTAGCAGTGGCACAGTTGGTTTGGCAGAGACTTCTATTACAGGTAATGGATATAGTGGTAATTTAGAACAATCTACTTTGGCTCTTAGTGATGGCAAACAGGTTAGAATTGATAGTACATCAACCTATGAAGGTAAATTTTTTGGTACTGCCGCAGAAGAAACTGGTGGTGTGCTGGATATTAAAGGTGAAATCTTAAATGAGACAAATGGCGAATTAACTGGACATGGTGTTTATACTGCTAAACGTTAGTTTTTCAATATCTTATTAGATTGTGTAAGTTGGAAGCATTCTTCCTAAAGAGTAAAGCACTAATTTTACCGCAATCGCTATTAAGTATTAACTTTAAAAGCCAGCTTTGGCCAATTCTTTGAAAATACGATGAAGCCTGAACTTTATCGCGATAATCAAAAAGCAACGGCAATCTATATGGATGATCCTGCGGCTGTTAAAGAGGCAGAGTTACGCTCCTGTGCTGGTATGTGTCATAGCGGCGAACTCAATGAGCTTGAGGGATGTGAAAATCTTACCTTAGAGGGGGGCGAATATGCCGTGCTTTTATTCAAAGGCCCATATCCTGATTTAGAGCATGTTTACCCATGGCTTTATGGTACATGGTTGCCGCAATCTGGCCGCGAACCGAGGGATTTACCCTGTTATGAATATTATCTCAATAATCCAGATGAAGTGCCATCAAGTGAGCTGTTAACTGAGATATACTTGCCTTTGAAAAAGGTGCAAGCGAATTAAGTAATTTTTGAAGTAAATAGGCTGGAGTGCACGGATGTTCATGCACTCCAGTTAATTTTAAGATTTTGCCATAACACCAGCGATTTTTTCTGAAACAAAACCAAAAACATTACCAATGATCATAGATGCAGCAACGATAATACCAGCTTTGACCATTGCGCCTGCATCTGTTAGCGTGACACCTGTAGCAAAGTAAAGGCAACCGTGGAGGCATAGCCATATACTGCTGCTGGAATTGTTGATAGTGCAGGAATATGTGCGCCAAGCACTAGAGCAACGACAGATAAACCCACTATGATGGAGGTAATCAATACAGAGCCTGCAACGCTTCCAACGATAAATAGAGCAATTAAGGCGATGACTATGCCCCAAATATGGTTTGTAGCAGATTTGATGATGCCATCATTGCCGCCACCGGTGTGGTAAAAACTACCCCAACCGATAAATAAAGCCCATACTTGCAGGCCAATGGTTCTGCCAAGGCATAAATAAGTAGCAACTGCTGCTAGAATGCCGATAGAGATAGCCAATGCTGTTATAATATTCATTGAAATTATCCTCCCATAACAATAAAATATTTATTTAATAAAGGTACATCATGTACCATTGAGTGCGTTATGCGCGCAG
>CAKMZG010000189.1 GCA_929200335.1 uncultured Alphaproteobacteria bacterium
ATATGAAAGGGTATAAAGAACCGAAGAGGAATAGCATAAGGAATTGGGATATAAGAAGGCGCGTGAGATTTTTGTAGAGCGCATCATTTATCTATAAATTCGTAAATGCGCCCTATCACTTTGTTATTGCATGTCATTATGTCCAAAACCTGCACGAATAGTTTTCGTTTAGGTAAATCTACCTAAACGCTACACGCGCTAAGCAGTTGCTTGGCCATTCATAGGAATGCCTTTTTCTTCCATATAGGTTTGCAATTCACCTTGTTGGAACATTTCGCGCACGATATCACAGCCACCAATAAATTCGCCTTGAATATAGACTTGCGGCACAGTTGGCCAATTAGAGAAATCTTTGATGCCTTGGCGTAGATCGTCATCAGCCAAAACATTGATGCCTTTATAATCAACACCAAGATAGTCTAGAATTTGTGCCACTTGGCCAGAAAATCCGCATTGTGGGAACTCTGGCGTGCCTTTCATAAATACAATAACGTCGTTGCTTTTAATTTCATTTCCGATGAATTCATTCATGCTCATGGAAGATATTCCTTATCTCATATTTTAAATCACTGGCTTTATATAGCAGAATATATCGCCATATCTACTGGCCTTAAAGTTTATTCTGGTGCGCTTGTTTGAAGGGCGAGCGCATGGAGTTGTCCGCCCATTTTGCCTTGCAGAGCATTGTAGACGATTTGGTGTTGCTGCACTCGTGTTTTACCACGAAACTCTTCGCTTACGACTTCTGCTGCATAATGATCGCCGTCACCCGCAAGATCACGAATGGTCACTTGTGCGCCGGGTAGGGCTTCTAAAATCATTGCTTCAATTTCATTTGCCTGCATGGCCATGGCATATCTCCTCAGTCTTTTTGAATATTAGGCATTCGCCATATAATTTGGAAGCCAAGCCTCATGGGCGTTTTCTAGCTCTTTTACAGAAATGGAGATGAGGTCGTCAATTTTCAAGGTGTCGCCTCCCAAATATCCCAATTTTTCAAAGCTTACGCCGCTAGCCTCAGCATTTGCTGCAAATAAATTAGCACGACTTTCTTTGATTGCCAAAATATATCGAGCTTGGTCTTCGCCAAATAATGCTGCATGAGGAGCATAATTATCATTGCGGCGGGTGAGGGAAAGGTCTGCACCGACCCCTGATTTAATGCAAAGTTCAGCAATAGCAACAGCTAAGCCGCCATCTGAGAGGTCATGACAAGCCTTGGCATTATCATTGCGAATGGTGGCGCGTATAAATTCACCGCGCGCGCGTTCAAAGTCTAGCTTAACTTCAGGTGGTGGGCCATCTTCTAAGCCTAGGCATTCGCGCATATAAATGGATTGACCAAGATGCGTGCCATGGGTGCCAATGAGAAAAAGCACATCGCCTTTTTCTGCGCCGCTTAGCCCTACAGTTTGCTCATAATCAGGGATCAAGCCAACGCCGCCAATGGTTGGGGTTGGTAAAATAGCCTCGCCGTGGGTTTCATTATAAAGTGAAACATTGCCCGATACGATAGGCATGGATAGTGCCTCACAGGCTTCGCCAATACCTTCAATGGCTTTCACGAAAGTGCCCATAATCTCTGGCTTTTCAGGATTGCCGAAATTTAAATTGTCGGTTGCTGCAATTGGTTCAGCCCCTACAGCAGTTAAGTTACGATAGCATTCAGCTACCGCTTGCTTGCCGCCTTCATAGGCATCAGCATCCACATAGCGTGGCGTTACGTCTGATGAAAAAGCGAGCGCTTTTTTACCATTGGTATCCACACGCACAACACCAGCATCACCGCCCGGGCGTTGCAGACTGTTGCCTTGGATCATCGTGTCATATTGCTCATAAATCCAACGCTTAGAACAGATATCAGGCGATGCCATAAGTTTTAACAGCGCTTGGTTGTAGTCTTCAGGTTCGTCAATTTGTTCAGGCTCAAGAGGAGAATAAATGCCCGGCTCCATATAGGGGCGATCATATTCTGGCGCTTCATCGCCCAATTCTTTAATCGGTAGATCAGCAACTTGTTCACCTTGGTGGGAGATCTTAAAGCGTAGATCGTCGGTTGTTTTGCCGACAATGGCAAAATCCAACCCCCATTTTACAAAAATAGCTTTGGCTTGATCTTCCAACTCAGGCCGTAAAACCATCAACATGCGCTCTTGAGATTCAGATAGCATCATCTCATAGGCTGACATGCTTTCTTCACGTACCGGTACTTTATCAAGATCTAACTCAATGCCTAGATTGCCTTTTGCGCCCATTTCAACCGCAGAGCAGGTGAGGCCAGCAGCGCCCATGTCTTGAATGGCAATTACTGCGCCAGAGGCCATAAGCTCAAGGCAGGCTTCAAGTAAGCATTTTTCGGTAAAAGGATCGCCAACTTGAACCGTTGGGCGTTTTTCTTCAATGTTTTCATCAAATTCAGCCGATGCCATGGTTGCGCCACCAACACCATCGCGGCCAGTTTTTGCGCCTAAATAAACAACGGGTAGGCCGACTCCCTCTGCGCGTGAGGTGAAAATTTGATCCGCTTTTGCAATACCAGCAGCAAAGGCGTTGACCAAAATATTGCCATTATAACGTTTGTGGAAATTGGTCTCACCACCAACAGTTGGCACACCAAATGAATTGCCATAGCCGCCAATGCCAGCAACAACGCCAGAAACCAAATGTTTGGTTTTTGGATGATCAGGATCACCAAAGCGCAAGGCATTCATTGCAGCGATAGGGCGCGCACCCATGGTAAATACATCGCGCAAAATGCCACCCATACCAGTAGCAGCCCCTTGGAAAGGCTCAATGTAAGATGGGTGATTGTGGCTTTCCATTTTGAAAACCACCACATCGCCATCATCAATATCAACAACGCCGGCGTTCTCGCCTGGGCCTTCAATCACGCGAGAACCTTCGGTTGGTAGGGTCTTGAGCCATTTTTTGGATGATTTGTAAGAGCAATGCTCATTCCACATAGCAGACCAAATTCCAAGTTCTGTGAAACTGGGTTCACGGCCTGTTAGTTCAAGAATTTTTTCATATTCTTCTTCATTAATACCATGCTCGGCAATTAATTCAGGGGTGATTGGTTTTGTGTTATTGATCGTCATGATTTTATTTAATGCTCGTTGAGATTGAGAGATTTAACATTTAGCGCTGCCTTCTGCCCATTTTTCAAGATCGCTTGAAATACGGCTGCCATGATGTCTAGTTAATGCGGGGCCAAAATAGTTTAATTGATTATCGCCTTTTGTTTTGCTGGCTTGTACAACAAGAACAGGTAGCCCAGTTGGATTTTTCTTCGGTACGATTAAAAACCTAGGTTTGCCTGAAAAGGAATTGACCTCAGCAGCTAGGCGATAGTTTTTAAAGGGGGCATCCTTGCCCTTAAACCAGCAGGCTTGGGCACGTTTTGCAAGAAAAATTACCAATTGAGTATTGGTTTTTGCAGTCACAGTCGTAGACTTTTTTGTGCATGCGGATAGCGCCGATAAAAGCACAAGTGCACATAGTAGGATTGACTGTGAATTTAAATTCATGCCCCAGCTCCAGTTCCCGTTATAGAACCAAGTGCGCTTTCAAACAGCGCTCGGCCATCAAAGCTTTTTGCATCAACATTCAAATGCGCCTCTTCAATAAGGTTTTCGGGATGAGGCATCATGCCCAAAACATTGCCCGTCTCATTGGTGATGCCCGCAATATCATTGATAGAGCCGTTAGGATTGGTGCCATTAGCATAACGAAAAATTACACGATTCTGATCTTCTAGTGTTTTTAACGTTGTTTCATTGGCAAAGTAGTTGCCATCGTGGTGAGCAACAGGGCAGGTGATCACTTGCCCCTTATTATATTGACTGGTGAAACGAATATCTGAGTTGGTTACTTCTAGTTCTACCATTTTGCATACAAAATTAAGCCCTGCGTTGCGCATTAAAGCACCGGGCAAAAGGCCAGCTTCTGTTAGGATTTGAAAGCCATTGCACACACCAAGAACGCCGGCACCTTGGGTTGCTTTTTCGCGGATAGCATCCATGATGGGTGCGCGTGCTGCAATGGCGCCTGCACGAAGATAATCCCCATAAGAAAAACCACCAGGGATGATAACCAGATCAACTTCTTTGGCAATCTCAGTTTCAGTATACCAAATCAACTCTGGTGCATTGCCTGCAATCTTAGTTATGGCATCCACCATATCACGATCGCGGTTAAGACCGGGAAATTGAACGATTGCAGTGCGCATTATGCAATCTCCACTTTGTAGTTTTCAATAACTGTATTTGCGAGTAATTTTTCGCACATGTCAGCAACGCTTTTCTCAGCATCCTCTTTTGATGCACTTTGCAGTTTTACATCAAATATTTTGCCTTGGCGGATTTTTTCAACGCCTTTAAAGCCTAAGCTGTCTAGAGAACCTTCGATGGCTTGGCCTTGGGGGTCTAAAACGCCAGTTTTAAGAGTAACGGTAACGCGTGCGGTGAATGATTTTGTTGTCATGATTTCTACTTCATTTTTGCTTTTGCGGGCTTGCCTGCCAAGTGAATGTTAGAGTTCACTATGCTCTTACCGTTTTCTTATACCTTTGAACAGTTTTTTTAGTGATTATCCCGAATTTTTAAACTGTCTAGAGCTTGATGCGTTTGAATGAATTCAAA
>CAKMZG010000190.1 GCA_929200335.1 uncultured Alphaproteobacteria bacterium
GCTTCATCAGCTTCCAAAAAGCTTTGTGCAAATTCCATAGTGCCATTACAAGCACCGATGGATTGGCATTCTTGTGGATAGATATCTGGCAAGAACATTTGACGGTTTTCATCAAATTTTAATTTACCACGACTTTGCGAAAACATATGAACCGATGGCGTCCACCCACTGGAGGTTAAAAGTGCATCCACATCAAATGTCTTTTTAATGCTATCATCATTTTGTTTTATTACAGTAATGCTTTCTACCCGTAATCGACCTTTGGTATCAACAACAGCATAACCTGCTAGAACTTTAATGCCGAGATTTTCAGCCTCATCCAGTAATTCATCAGCAACAGTATCGCGGGTATCAACAATGACAGGTATTTTAACCCCTGCACGCTTTAAATCAAACGCAGCCTGATAGGCACTATCGCAAGATGTATAAACTGCAACACGCTGTCCAACTGTCACCCCATAAAGGTTCAGCAATTTACGCGCACTATCAGCCAGCATAATGCCAGGGCGGTCATTGTTATGGAAAACCATCGCGCGCTCAATAGCACCAGTTGCAAGAATTACTTGCTTTGCACGCACCTGCCATAGACGCTCGCGCGGCACATTGGCATCAGGCTTTGATTGATGTTCTGTTAGACGCTGGGTCATTGCTACCAAATTTTGAGCATAATAACCAAAAGCCGTAGTGCGGTTTAAAACCGTCACATTTTCATATGTGGCAAGCGCCGTCATTTGTGTTTGAACCCAATCATAGGCTGATTGACCATCAAATTTCACATTTGAATCCCATAGAGCTGAGCCACCAAATTGAGCATTTTCATCGACGAAAATAACCCGCTTGCCCGTTTTTGCTAAGCGAAGCGCTGCGCTAATACCAGCAGCAGAGCCGCCAATAATCAAAAATTCACAATGAGCATATTGATTGGTATAATAATCTGTATCTTCTTCAACAGGTGCTTTACCAAGACCTGCCGCGCCACGAATGATTGGCTCATAAAGTGCATCCCATGCCTTCTTAGGCCACATGAAGGTTTTATAATAAAAGCCCGCTGGGAAAAATTTAGATAAGCCATCATTGATTACGCCAACATCATATTTAAGACTTGGCCAACGATTTTGACTTTCAGCTTCAAGGCCATCATAGAGCTCTTGTACTGTTGCACGCACATTAGGCTGTTGGCGCGCTTCATCGCGTTTAATGTTCATAATTGCATTTGGCTCTTCATTACCCGCAGATAAAAATCCACGCGGGCGATGATATTTAAATGAGCGGCCAGCTAAATGTACATCGTTGGCGATCAATGCAGAGGCTAAAGTATCGCCTTCTAGCCCTTCATAGACTTTGCCATCATAGGTAAAACGAATTGGCTTTAATGGCAAACGGCCATAGCCAGCAATACGGTTCTTATTGTTAATTTTCACAGCGCTCATTTCGTGACTCCTGCTTTCTTAACAAGGGCATCAATTTGTGCTTTTGTAGGCTTTTTCTCGCCCGCCTTATAAGTCATTAAAAATTTATCCGAAACCGAATCTCTCACAGCATTAAAAAATCGACCGCAACCATGAATATGGCGCCAACGCTCAAATTGAACACCCTTATGGTTATCTCGAATATAAAGATATTTTAACAAATCATCATCAGATACGTTCAACATATCTGTTGGACGTGCAATGTGAGCTTCACCTGCACCTGCAAATTCCAATTCTGATCTTTTTTCTTCACAATAGGGACAATGAATCTCTAACATCTCTAAAACTCCCTTAGTGCGCAACCGCAGCAGCGGCGGCTTCATCGATCAAACGACCGTTTTTAAATCTATCCAAATGGAACCCAGCATTGATCTCATGAGGTTCATCCCTTGCGATGGTATGGGCAAAAACATGACCAGAACCTGGCGTTGCCTTAAAGCCACCTGTACCCCAACCACAATTAACATAAAGACCTTTAACGGGTGTTTTTGCCAAAATAGGCGAACGATCGGGCGTTACATCCACAATACCACCCCAAGAACGCAACATTTTCATGCGTCTAAATTGCGGGAACATCTCGCAAATAGCATCCAATGTGTGGCTTAGAATTTGCAAACCACCGGTTTGTGAGTAAGACGTATATTGGTCAGTTCCCGCACCAATCACCAGTTCACCCTTATCGGACTGTGAAATATAAGCATGAACCGTATTTGACATAACAACACAAGGGAAAATTGGCTTAACAGGCTCTGATACCAAAGCTTGAAGCGGAAAACTTTCAAGTGGCATTTGCACATCGGCCATTTGCATCAAAACAGATGTATGACCAGCCGCCACAAGACCGAGCTTCTTACAGCTAATCTCACCCTTGGTGGTTTCAACCCCAGATACTGCGCCTGAGGCATCACGGCGAATGCCCTTAACCTCACAATTTTGAATGATATCAACACCCAATTCTGAAGCTCCACGGGCATAGCCCCAAGCCACAGCATCATGGCGGGCAACGCCGCCTTTTCTTTGTAAAGCCGCGCCCATAACAGGATAGCGTGCATCTTTAGAAATATTAAGGGGCGGACAATAGGCTTTTGCCTCTTCAGGGGTTAACCAGTTGTTATCAACACCGTTTAATCGGTTAGCATGAATATGGCGCTTAAATACCTGCACATCATGCACATTATGCGCCAACATCATTACTCCACGTTGTGAGAACATAATGTTATAATTCAACTCTTGAGATAGCCCTTCCCAAAGCTTAACCGCATGATTATAAATGCCAGCACTTTCATCATAGAGATAGTTAGAGCGAATAATAGTCGTATTACGACCCGTGTTACCACCACCAAGCCAACCTTTTTCAAGCACAGCTATATTTTTCAAACCATGTTCTTTAGCCAAGTAATAAGCTGTTGCAAGGCCGTGACCACCAGCACCAACAATAATAATATCATAGGATTTTTTGGGCTCGGCATGACGCCATTGGTTTTCCCATCCCTTATGGCCATTAAATGCCTCTTTAACTACTGCGAACCCTGAAAATTTACGCATTTCTATCCTCAAAGATTAAATGTTATCATTTGCTAAACTATCTTAGATTAAGCAAACTGCAAGTCTTAATGCAAGCTACTCTTTCTATATTATGATCCTGCGGCATATTCCGACGCACCCTATAGTTTTTGCGACATTAAATAATTTTCTTCTTTAAGCTAACAACATCAAATGAATGCTCTATCTTGAAAAGAAGGAAAATCATGAGAAGTTCCAGCCTTAGCCCTTGACATATGCCTTCATTTAACGGTATCAAGCCGCCAATCCATTCAAACAGTCGTTTATTTCAATCCTAATTAGATTGGATGCGGCTTTAACGTGCTAGTAATAGCGAACAGTAAAAGACGGTTATCGTTATGAAAATTAAAAACTCTTTAAAAGCTCTTAAATCACGCCATCGCGCTAACCGTTTGGTTCGTCGTAAAGGCCGTGTATATATCATCAACAAAGTAAACCCACGCTTTAAAGCGCGCCAAGGTTAATCCCTTACGGTTACATGTTGAAGCTCTTTTAATATTTTAGAGCAGAAAAACATTTCCCAAAAACCCCATTTGGAATTTTCCATTTGGGGTTTCTGTTTTTCTTGCCTAAAAGGATATTTAACACTATAGCATAAATCAATTATCCAACTGATAAATAGGAGTACCGATAATGAGTAGAACCCCTTTAATAGCTATCCCATCAGATACACGTCCTGTAGATATCTACAAAGGCTATACCGTGCCTGAAACCTATATAGAAGCTATTTTGGAAGGTACTAATGCTAATCCTATTATCGTGCCAGCTGTGGGTGCTAATCGCATTAATATTGATGCTATTCTTGACCGAGTTGATGGCGTTTTGATTTCTGGCTCACGCACAAATGTTCATCCTGCTAACTATGGCGTTGAACCAAGTGAACGCTATGAACCTTACGATCAAGACCGAGATCAGACCTCTATACCAATTATTAAACGCGCAATTGAGCGCGGCATTCCGCTATTAGCCATTTGCCGTGGTATTCAAGAATTAAATGTAGCACTGGGCGGCTCACTAATGACTGAAATACAAGAAGGCGAAGGCCGCTTTGACCACCGCACGCCAGAAATTGATGATAATGACAAACGCTTCGCCATTCGCCAAACGGCCACGGTTAAAGAAGGCTCCTGCCTTGCCGATGTATTGGGCGCAGGCGAGATCAATATTAATTCGCTACATCGTCAAGCCATTAATAAGCTAGGCAATGGCCTACAGATTGAGGTTTTAGCCGATGATGGTATTATTGAAGCTGTATCTGTAATTGATGCTAAAGGCTTTGCCGTAGGTGTACAATGGCACCCTGAATATTGGGTTAAATCCGACAATATTTCTACAAAAATTTTCAAAGCCTTTGATGAATCCGTTCAAAATTATATGCAAGCTAGAGCGTGATGCCTTTGAATGAATTCAAAAACCAGCTCTAAATTCTTTTGCAAGTGCGAATAGTTCTCGTTTAGACTCAACCACCTAAACGCTACACGCACTAGAGCTTGATGCATTTGTATGAATTCAAAATGCCGCTCTAGATTCCTTAATT
>CAKMZG010000191.1:0-3594 GCA_929200335.1 uncultured Alphaproteobacteria bacterium
ATTGATACTTGGCTTTATTGTTGTGGGACTAGGGCTTATTATTGAGGTAAATTACTCGCCGCCGCTTTGGCTGCATTTTTTAATACTTTTTCCTTTGGTCATTGGTTTAGGCCTATGGGGTTTGCGCGTTTGCAAGGGGCTGTTTTTAGCCTATCAATATCATAATGACGCTGATGAAGGACATTTAAGCGAAGGCGATCTAGATGATTAAGCGTATTATTCTGCCCATTTGTATTTTACTGGGTTTTATTGTTTTAATGTGCCTTGGAACATGGCAGGTTTTGCGCTTGCAACAAAAAGAAGCTTTGATTGAAAGGGTTGAGCGCCAATTAGAAGCCGATCCCATATTCATTGATGAGGCAATTAAACTTAGTGCCTCAAAACAAGATATTGAATATCGTCCTGTGATGGTAACTGGAAAATTTATTCCTGATACCATAAGGCGCTATTTTATCAGCCGTGAAGGCAATCTGGGTTATTATCTCTATCAAGCTTTGCTTATGGATGGTGATAGAGTGATATGGGTTAATCTTGGATTTGTACCTGATAAGTTACCTTTGGCAAATATTGTACCTAAAGGCACTATGGGTTCAAAAGACTCAAGCGGTATTGTGCAATTCGCAGGATTGCTACGCCAAGATCTAACACAAAAGCCGAATGGCTTTGTGCCTAATAATGCGATTGTGAAGAATTTATATTATTGGAAAAATATAGCCGCCTTTTCCCAACCCTTTAAGGATACTCAGTTAAAGGATAAAACCATCTTGCCTTTCTTTGTTGATGCGGGCGTGCATGAGCATGATCAGGTATGGCAAAATAAATGGCCGAAGAGTGGTATAACACGGGTTGAATTTACCAATAATCACCTGCAATATGCGGTGACTTGGTATGGATTAGCATTGGCTTGTCTTGGTGTGGGCTTTGCTTTTTGGCGTTCACGTTCCAAGAATGATAAATAGGATAGCTATGTCTAAACAAAAATTAAATCTCTATCTTTGTGGGCCTCGCGGATTTTGCGCAGGCGTTGATCGTGCTATCCAAATCGTGGTTTTAGCTTTGAAAAAGTATGGCGCGCCCGTATATGTGCGCCATGAGATTGTACATAACCGCTATGTGGTGGAAGGTTTAGAAGCCAGAGGTGCCATTTTTGTTGAAGACTTGCATCAAGTACCTGAGACGAACCAGCCGGTTATATTTTCTGCCCATGGGGTTCCAAAATCTGTGCCAGAAAATGCGAATGCGCGTAATCTGTTTTATCTTGATGCTACATGCCCACTGGTATCAAAGGTGCATAAGCAAGCCATGCGTCATCAACGTTTGGGGCGCGAGGTTGTTTTAATAGGTCATGCAGGACATCCTGAGGTCATCGGCACCATGGGGCAGTTAGAGCAGGGTTCAGTTACTCTAATTGAGACTGTAGAAGATGTTGAAAACTTAAAACCTGATGACCCTAATCAACTTGGTTATGTGACCCAAACCACATTATCTGTTGATGATACAGCTGATATTATTGCTAAACTTATAGAGCGTTTTCCTAATTTAACGCCACCTTCAACAGAAAGCATTTGTTATGCGACGACAAATCGTCAAGAGGTGGTAAAATTAACCGCTCCTAAATGCGATGCTTTCTTTATTGTTGGCGCGCCCAATTCATCTAATTCGAAGCGTTTGGTGGAAGTGGCCAAGCGTTCAGGCTGTGAAAAAGCTTGGTTGGTGCAAAATGCTGGTGAGATTGATTGGGATGCTCTTGAAGGAGTTCAATCTATTGGTTTATCGGCTGGTGCTTCTGCTCCAGAGATTTTAGTCAATGAGATTATTGAGACATTTAAAGCGCGTTATGATGTTCAACTGGAACTCTCTGAGACTGTTATAGAAGATGAAGAATTTCTAGTGATGCGTGATTTGCGGGATGTCACATTAGAAGATGCTGATATGGCATTTGTAACAGGAAAATAACATGGCTGTTTATACCGATGTGAGCGATGAAGCGCTGGACGATTTTTTAAAAGACTACAATCTGGATGAGGTGATTTCTTTTAAAGGTATTGCAGGTGGTGTGGAAAATTCAAATTTTCTACTGGGTACAGAACGCGCTCAATATATTTTAACCTTGTTTGAAAAGCGGGTAAACCCTAATGATCTGCCGTTTTTTATCGGACTTATGGATCATTTAGCACAAAAGGGCATCTCTTGTCCTCAGCCTGTTCGCAATAAAGCGGGTGAAGCTCTGGGTCAATTGTGTGATAGACCTACTGCAATGGTGAGTTTCTTAGAAGGCATGGAGGTGCGCCGTCCTCAACCTAAACATTGTGAGGCTTTGGGTGAGGCAATGGCAAAGCTGCATCTTGCGGGGGCTGATTTTACGATTGAACGCTCTAATGATTTAACTGTTGATCGTTGGCAGGGGCTTTATGAACCTAGCCAGCCTCGCGCTGACGAAGTGGAGGCGGGGCTTGATGGGTTGATTACTCAAGCTTTAGAGACCCTCCAACAAGAATGGCCAAAAGATTTACCACGCGGGGTAATTCACGCTGATCTATTTACTGATAATGTGTTTTTCTTACGAGATCAGCTTTCAGGTATCATTGATTTCTATTTCGCTTGTCACGATTATTTTGCTTATGATCTAGCCATCTGCCTCAATGCTTGGTGCTTTGAGCAGGATTATTCATTGAATGTCACTAAAGCTCAGGCCATGTTCAGGGGCTATGAGCGGGTGCGTAAGCTTGAAGATAGGGAGCGTGCCGCATTGCCAATTCTTGCCCGCGGAGCGGCTTTACGCTTTTTACTGACAAGGCTTTATGATTGGCTAAATGTGCCGCAAGATGCCATTGTGGTGCCTAAGAAACCGCAGGAATACATAAAAAAATTGAAGTTTCATATGACTATAAAAACGCCAAAAGCTTATGGGTTGGGCGTATGAGTGGAGCTGTTGTAAAAATTTGGACGGATGGCGCTTGTTCAGGTAATCCAGGGCCTGGGGGCTGGGGGGCTTTATTGCGCTTTGGCGAGCATGAAAAAGAGCTTTCAGGTGGCGCAGAGGATACCACTAACAACAAGATGGAATTGCAAGCGGCTATTGAAGCTTTAAATACGTTAAAACGTCCATGTAAGGTCGAACTTTATACGGATAGTCAATATGTTAAAGGTGGGATCACAGGTTGGATTTTTGGTTGGAAAAAGAATGGTTGGAAAACTTCAGCTAAAAAACCTGTAAAGAATGAAGAGCTTTGGAAAGCCTTAGATGAGGCTATCACACGCCATGATATTGAATGGCATTGGGTGAAAGGCCACGCGGGACATGAAGAAAATGAGCGTGCTGATGAGTTGGCGCGCCAAGGTATGGAGCCTTATAAAGCCAAAAGCGTATAAATAGTCATGCATTTTGGCTTTATGAGCATTCATTGCCGCTAAGCTTATCCGCATAAATTTGAATTATTTTATACGGATTTAGCTTTTATTATAAGCTTGCTACAAGCTTATCAGCGCCTGATACATCAACCTCACCTGGGTTTTCTTCAATGGCTAGAGATTTAACGGTGCCGTCTTCAACCACCATTAAATAGCGGGTTGAACGAACCCCAAGACCTGGCG
>CAKMZG010000191.1:3604-4569 GCA_929200335.1 uncultured Alphaproteobacteria bacterium
GACCTGGCGCAGAAAGATCAATATCAAGGCCACAAGCTTTAGTAAAATCAGCATCCCAATCAGCTAGGAAATGCAATTTATCTTTGCCCCCAGTTGCCTCAGCCCATGCGCCCATAACAAAAAAATCATTTACGGAAACAATAGCTATTTCATCAATGCCCTTAGCTTTGATCGCCTCTAAATGCTCAAGATAACCGGGTACATGAGAGTTATGGCAAGTGCCAGTAAATGCACCAGGTAAACCCACAACTGCTACTGTTTTGCCTTTGAAAAACTCTGAAGCAGGCACTTCAATAGGGCCATCAGCAGTCATGCTTTTAAAGGTGGAATCAGGTAATTTGTCACCAATTTTAATAGTCATAAAATGTTCCTTTTATTTAATGTGCAGCCGAAAAACGTTATTCTAATAAACTGTTTCAGCTCTAACAATTTATTCGCTTGCTGTAGTCGTGATGGCAACAGCCGTGCCATCGGCAATTAAAGTATATTCAATAGGGGTTTTAAAAACATTGCCTCCCTTAGGAATATCATTGATATCTAATTCAAATTGAGCATGAATGCCATCGCGATTAAGTAATTTTGCAGGAAATAAATACCACCCCTGCGCTCCAACTGGTAATAGGTGGATATTTTAGGCATTTTCGGGGATTTTAGCAGTGATTTTTAGATAACCTGCCTTATCAGCTATAGTTGTAATTTGAGTGATTCTTAATTGTTCATTTGCCTCTTTGGGGAGTTTTTTATGGCTTTCGTTAAAAATGTTTAATGCTTCTTGGTGAGCTTCGGCTTTTGATGTTTGATTAATATTGTTTAAGGCTAGTTCTACTTTCACTGGAATGCAAATCTCTCTGCAAATGCCTAATTGAGCAGTAACATCAAGGTTTATTGGCTGATCTTCATTAATAGCAAGCACGTCGCTAGTAAAAACTACACGGTGCTTATAGCCAATGATCTTGCCATTCACG
>CAKMZG010000192.1 GCA_929200335.1 uncultured Alphaproteobacteria bacterium
ATTTCGCATCTTCAATCTATAGATTGCTAATACTGCGGATTAACTCCTTGTCAAACCGCAGTATCGAAGTGTAATTTATTCAGCTTCAAATTCTACCAATAAATCTTTGGCATCAATTTGATCATTAACAGCAATATGAATTTGAGCGACTACAGCATCACGCTCAGCATGTATGGCAGTTTCCATTTTCATAGCTTCAATGGATAGCAATACATCGCCCGCTTTCACTTCTTGACCAGCTTTAACCGCAAGGGTTGAAATCACGCCTGGCATTGGTGCGCCAACGTGATTATCATTACCAATATCAGCTTTAGGACGTGCTTTAATGCCAGCAGCACCCAAATTACGGTTTGGTACAACTGCTGAGCGAGGCTGACCATTAAGCTCGAAAAAGACTTTAACTTGGCCTTTTTCGTTAGTCTCGCCGATTGCAGAACAGCGCACCACAAGGGTTTTACCCTCTTCAATGGTAACCAAAACTTCATCGCCTGCTTTTAAGCCATAAAAATAAACCGGTGTAGGCAATGTGCTTGTTGGACCATAGGTATCGGTCGCTTGAGCATAATCAGTAAAAACTTTTGGATACATCAAATATGAAGCAAATTCTTGCTCGCTAATCTCACGTTCCAAGGTGCTTTCAATGTCTTTGCGCTCTTGTTTTAAGTCTGATGGCGGTAAGAGTGAGCCTGGGCGTTCTGTTGATGGCTTTTCACCCTTAAGCACTTTCTTCTGCAAGGCTTCAGGCCAGCCACCAGTTGGTTGGCCTAAATCACCGCGCATCATATCGACAACTGATTCTGGGAATGCTATATCTTGAGCTGGGTCTTCAACCTGCTCAACGCTCATATCTTGAGACACCATCATTAAAGCCATATCGCCGACCACTTTTGAAGATGGGGTCACTTTAACAATATCACCAAACATTTGGTTTGCATCACTATAGGCTTGGGCTACTTCATGCCAACGGGTTTCCAAGCCTAATGAGCGTGCTTGTTCTTTAAGGTTGGTAAATTGACCGCCTGGCATCTCGTGCAAATAAACCTCAGATGCAGGGCCTTTAAGATCGCTTTCAAAGGCTGCATATTGATGGCGAACTGCCTCCCAATAGAATGAGATTTTACGAATTGCTTCACTGTCTAAGCCGCTATCGCGCTCTTGGCCTTTTAGAGCTTCTACAATTGAGCCAAGACAAGGCTGAGAGGTGTTGCCCGCAAAGGCATCCATTGCTGCATCCACAGCATCTACCCCTGCATCAATCATTGAAAGCACGGTAGCACTGGCAATGCCTGATGTGTCATGGGTATGGAAGTGAATAGGCATATCAGTGACATCACGAATGGCATCAACCAGAGGCTTTGCAGCGGCTGGTTTTAATAGGCCAGCCATATCTTTAAGGCCAATCATATGAGCGCCAGCAGCCTCTAATTCTTTGGCAAGATTTTGATAATACTTTAAGTCAAACTTTGGACGGGCAGAATTTAAAATATCACCAGTATAGCAAATCACACCTTCACAAAGTTTATTCTCTTCGCGTACAGCATCCATGGAGACGCGCATGTTTTCTACCCAGTTCAAGCAATCAAAAACACGGAAGAGATCAATACCGCCTTGGGCTGCTTGCTTGACAAAATGTTTTACTACATTGTCTGGATAATTTTTATAGCCCACACCATTTGCACCACGCAATAACATTTGAAGCAATAGGTTAGGGGCTTTTTCTTGCACTTTTGCAAGGCGTTCCCACGGGTCTTCAGTTAAGAAGCGCATGGCAACATCAAAAGTTGCACCACCCCAACACTCCAGAGACAATAATTCTGGCAATGCTTTGGCATAGGTCTCCGCGATTGCTACAATGTCATGGGTGCGCATACGTGTGGCTAATAGAGATTGGTGGCCATCACGCATAGTGGTATCAGTAATTAAAGTCCGCTTTTCATTTCGGACCCAGCGGGCAAATTTTTCTGGCCCTAGTTCAGCAAGTTTTTGCTTTGTGCCATCTTGAATGGGCTTATCAAACCAAGGTACTTGTGGTGCCGGTACATCATCATTGGGAACTGGGCGATTTTTTGCTTCAGGATGTCCGTTTACGGTTACATCTGCAATATAGGTTAGAAGCTTGGTTGCACGGTCTTGACGCTTCACCTGCTCAAAAAGCTCAGGCGTTGTATCGATAAAACGCGTTGTATAGGTATTATCGCGAAATTTAGGGTGTGTGATGATGTTTTCTAGGAAAGTAAGATTAGTTGCAACGCCGCGAATACGAAATTCGCGCAATGCTCTATCCATACGATTAATAACTTCATCAGATGTTGGAGCCCAAGCCGTAATTTTTTCCAAAAGTGGATCATAAAAACGGGTAATCACAGCGCCAGAATAAGCCGTGCCACCATCTAGGCGAATACCAAAGCCTGTTGAACCACGATAGGCTGTGATACGACCGTAATCAGGAATGAAATTTTGCTGAGGATCTTCAGTGGTAATCCTACATTGTAGGGCGTGACCATTTAGCTGGATATTTTCTTGACGTGGTACGCCAGAATTTTTAGAGCCAATTTCTTCGCCTTCTAAAATATGAATTTGCGCTTTAACAATATCAATGCCTGTAACTTCTTCTGTTACGGTATGCTCTACTTGAATACGTGGGTTTACTTCGATGAAGTAAAATGCACCCGTATCCATATCCATCAAAAATTCAACTGTTCCAGCGCCAATGTAATTAGTTGCTTGACCAATTTTTAGGGCATAGTTAGCGAGCTCTTGGCGTTGTTCATCGTTTAGATAAGGTGCAGGTGCGCGTTCAACCACTTTTTGATTGCGGCGTTGGACTGAGCAATCGCGCTCGAATAAATGGACGAGGTTGCCATGGGTGTCACCTAAAATTTGTACTTCTACGTGGCGCGCACGTTCAACCAATTTTTCAAGGTAAATTTCACCTTTACCAAAAGCTGCTATGGCTTCACGGCGCGCTTCATTGGCTTCGCGCTCTAAATCATCTGCTGAGCGGATGGTACGCATGCCGCGTCCACCACCACCCCATGATGCTTTAAGCATGATAGGATAGCCAATCTCGTCAGCCATTTTTTTAACCACATCCATATCATCAGGTAGGGGCTCAGTTGCAGGTACAACGGGTACATCTGCTTTAATTGCTAGATTGCGCGCTGCAACCTTATTGCCTAGGGAACGCATGGTCTCAGGCTTGGGGCCGATAAAGGTGATGCCTGCTTCATGGCAAGCATCTACAAATTCGGGGCTTTCTGATAAAAGACCATAGCCAGGGTGTATCGCATCAGCACCTGATAATTTAGCAACTCGGATAATTTCTTCAATTGAAAGGTAGCTTTCAATGGGGCCTAGGTCGTTTTCAAGGTGAGGACCTTTACCAATTTGATAAGCTTCGTCCGCCTTAAAACGATGCAGGGCAAGCTTATCTTCTTCAGCCCAAATGGCAACGGTTTTTAAGCCTAATTCATTGGCTGCACGAAAAATGCGAATGGCAATTTCTGAACGATTTGCAACAAGTAATTTTTTAATTTTCAAGATCAGGCTCCCAGGACTAAAAGCAAGTGAGGTATAAATCTCTATACCATCTATGCTATTTTATATGTAAACGCTTAAATATAATTTATTCAAAGCATCTTAATACCCTTGCAAAGGCTTTGAATTATATTTGCAGCAAATCATCAGTTAGCAATTTTTGATATTATATACAATATGTAATAAGACTTTATAATATAATTAAGGTCTTATTGGTTTTTTGGCATTATTGAGAGGGTTGAGTATTTCTGTATTCCCACAGCCTAATCATAAATTTTTAAGAAGTTTTTGATGTCTACTCTTGTGCTGATGAGTTGATTTTCCGCAGCATTGTTATCTGCATAGCCTATGGCCATTCCGCATATAACAACGTTCTCAGTGCCAATATCTACGTGTTCTCTTATTATTTCATGATATCCTGCAAAAGCAGCTTGGGGGCAGGTATCTAAGCCATGGCTTCTGGCTAGAATCATAATGTTTTGTAAAAACATACCATAATCTAACCAAGAGCCAATTTTCAAATCTCGGTTTATTGTGAACATTAACCCTACTGGTGCATCAAAAAAGTTGAAGTTGCGGGCATGTTGCGCCTGCATTTTTTCCACATCGCCTTTTTGAATATCAAGTAAGCTATAAAGTGTAATGCCTATCTCCTTGCGCCGTGATTTATAGGGCTCAAAGAAAGGAGTAGGATAATATTCATATTCAGAAACAGGCTCAAATGATGGATCAAAAAATGCAGACTGTAATGCTTGCCCAAGGTTTTGTAGTGTTTTGCCAGTTATGATATGAACTTTCCAAGGTTGCATATTGGTGCCAGATGGTGCACGTGCAGCAACCGTTAAAATTTGTTTGAGAAGCCCCATGTCAATAGCTTGGGATGTGTAAGCGCGAATCGAATGGCGTGAGTGAATGCTGTTCTCGGTATTGTTCATATTTAGTTATTTCACTGTTAGATAAAGATATATCAATGCTAGTATTTG
>CAKMZG010000193.1:0-2659 GCA_929200335.1 uncultured Alphaproteobacteria bacterium
CCTCACTACAGGTTGGGCAAATACGTGGATCTGTGCCATCTTCTTTTTCAGGGAAGGCGAGAGGCCCAAGGGCTTCGTTTAAACTGTTCAAGACTTCGGTAATGCGCAGGTCTTTGGTTTCATCAATGCTGGCAGAAAATGCTTTCCAGAATTCGTTTAAAACATCTTTCCATTGCAATTCACCTGCGGAAATTTTATCAAGTTTTTCTTCTAGGTCAGCTGTGAAATCATATTCCACATAGCGGGTGAAGAAATTTTCTAAAAATGAAGTAACCAAACGCCCTTTTGCATGGGGAATAAGACGTTTTTTCTCAATGGTAACATAATCACGCGTTTCTAATGTTGCCAAGGTGCTGGCATAGGTAGAAGGGCGCCCAATGCCCAATTCTTCCATCTTTTTAATGAGAGAGGCTTCAGAATATCGTGCTGGCGGTTCGGTGAAATGCTGGGTTGCATCAATCTCTTTTGCTTCCAAGCCTTCGCCTTCATTCAATGGTGGAAGACGTTTATCATCCTCGCCATCTTTCGATTTAATATCTGCTTGATAGACGCTTAAGAAACCATCAAATTTGATCACAGAGCCATTGGCACGTAGGGTAGCCTTCATATCTTTATAGGTTGCACCTACATCAACTTTTGTGCGCTCAATAATGGCGGATGCCATTTGACTGGCAATGGTGCGTTTCCAGATCAAATCATAGAGTTTAGCTTGGTCTTGATCGAGATATTTCGTCATATCTTTAGGATGGCGGGTTAAGTTTGTTGGGCGTACAGCTTCGTGCGCTTCTTGAGCGTTTTTAGCTTTTGATGTGTAAACTCGTGGTTTTTCTGGCAGATACATAGCGCCAAAATCTTTTCCGATAACTTCACGGGCTTCACTAACCGCTTCTGGTGCAATGGTTACGCCATCAGTACGCATATAGGTAATAAGACCTGTGGTTTCGCCGCCAATTTCTATGCCCTCATAAAGGCGCTGGGCAACCTGCATGGTACGGCTTGCTGAAAAGCCAAGCTTTGCGGATGCGTCTTGTTGCAGGGTAGAGGTTGTATAGGGCGCATAGGGATTGCGATTGGTTGGTTTTGCTTCAACCGCATCCACTTTAAAATCAGCAAGCTCAAGCATGTTTTTGATTTGCAAAGCTTGCTCTTCATTCGCAATTGAATGGCGATCAAGTTTCTCACCATTAAAATTTGCAATGCGAGCTTGAAATTCAGATGTGCCACTGTTTTTTAAATTGGCTAGAATGTTCCAATATTCTTGAGGCTTGAAGCGTTCAATTTCATTTTCTCGCTCACATACTAAGCGAAGGGCAACCGATTGCACACGACCAGCGGAGCGAGCGCCGGGTAATTTGCGCCATAGGACAGGCGATAAATTAAAACCAACCAGATAATCCATAGCACGTCGTGCAAGATATGCTTCAACCAGAGGTGAATCTATCTCACGAGGGTTATCCATAGCCTCTAAAATGGCACGCTTCGTGATGGCATTAAATACAACGCGTTCCACATGAACATCTTTTAGCGCTTTTTTATCTTCTAGAAGCTGCAATACATGCCAAGAAATAGCTTCCCCTTCACGGTCGGGGTCGGTTGCTAGTATAAGTTTATCGCTGCCCTTAACGGCTTTTGTAATCTCAGTCATGCGCGGTTTTGCTTTAGAATCCATTGACCAAAGCATCGCAAAACCTTCTTCTGGTTTGACCGAACCATCCTTGGCAGGTAAATCGCGGACGTGGCCATAGGAGGCATATACCTTATAGTTTGATCCGAGGTATTTATTGATAGTTTTGGCTTTTGCTGGGGATTCTACGATAACGACGTTCATTTATTCACTCTATTTCTGGCAAAATGATTTGTGGACTTTATATGATTGCTTAAACAATTGCGCCTTGATGTCAAATGATTTTATGGTTGGCAATGATTGGGTAAATCACTATTCATTCAAATTGGTACTATATTTTTGCAGTTTTTAAATTAGTAATAAGTAATTGTATTTCTGCATATTTTATGTTAGATGTAGGTATCGGGCAAATCTAAATAACTATACTAAACAAGCATTTATTTTAAGCTTTGGTTTTATAGTTATATTTAATTGAGGAATATTTTATGAATTCTCCAAGATCAGACCCTGATACTGATACATTTTACTTCATCAGGCAGATGCTCTGCGAATTAACCGATATAAGTTCTAAAAATAATCTTGGCATGTTGCCGTATTTATTAAGCATGGCCATTGCTGAGCTTGATGATTTAGAGCTAGAGGCAATTCAAGGTGCTGAAATTATGCCGGAATTTGAAAAACTCTTAACTGGTAATAAGATTGATATGTGAAAATTATATTATATCAAAGTATAGTAAACTATTTATTAATTTATGATTGAGGCTTTAAGTAATATTATAATCTTACTAATTACTATAATAATTAATATTAGGATTTACTATTATGAGCTCAAAGATAAATATTTTAAATAATGACGCTGCTTTAAAAATGCGTAAAAATTTATCAAAGTTAATGGATGAAAGCTTGGCTTCTGGTATGGAAACCACGGCCTATTTAATTGCTATGTCAATTAATGAATTGGATGATCTTATACCTTTGAAATCTGAAAAGACAGGAAAACGTCAAAAATCTGCAAGAAGCCCAGTTAAGCAAATG
>CAKMZG010000193.1:2669-4476 GCA_929200335.1 uncultured Alphaproteobacteria bacterium
TGTTAAAGTTTTTTATCTATCGTCTTTTAAAAGATTAACGATATTCGATTGCCAGAGTGACGCTCAATGCGTCCTGCTAGATCTAATTCTAATACGATCAACTGAGCTTGACCATGTGAAATGTTAGCATGATGTATAATGTCATCTAAGGGTATGGGGGCTGTGGTTAATAGCGATATAAATTTCTCTCGATCTGACTGTTTAACCTCATTACTGCCTTTCAACACTGAAGGTGTATTGGGTGCTGATATTTGAGGTTGTTGTAAAAGAGGTAATTCCAACAAAGGATTAATCGCCTCGATTAAATCATTTGGATTAACCGCAAGGCTTGCGCCATTTTTAATCAAATAATTAGCGCCTTCAGCTCTTGGATCTAGGGGGGATCCCGGGATTGCGAAGACTAGGCGCCCCATTTCATTGGCTAATCTTGCGCTGATTAAAGAGCCAGAGCGCTTCGCTGCTTCTACAACCAATAATCCATAGCTCATGCCAGCAACAATACGGTTGCGTCTAGGGAAATCCTGCGCGCGTGCCACATATCCCAAAGGCATTTCAGATAGAATTGCCCCATTGTTGCGGACAATTTCTTGGTAAAGTGCAGTATTTTCTTTCGGATAAATCTTATCCAACCCACCAGCCATAACGGCAACCGTACCATGATTTACCGCTGCTTGATGCGCTGCGGTGTCAATGCCACGTGCAAGGCCAGATGTGATTACAAAGCCTTCGCGCCCCAGTTCATCGGCAAATTTCTGGGTGAGTTTTATGCCAGACATGGAAGCATTACGTGAACCCACAATTGAAATAGAAGGGGCATTTAACAATGGCTGGAGATGTTCGGGATTGCCCATAACGCTCAAGACTGGCGGCGCTCCATCGCAATGGCGTAAGAGTTTGGGATAAATCGGCTCGCCAAGGCAAATGATTTGTATTCCCATGTGATGGGCTTGCTCTAATTCTTGCTCTGCTTTTTCATAACTACATATTTTTATGGCTTTTTTAGCGCCACCGCGTTGAGAAAGCTCAGGTATAGCTTCTATTGCATCACTGGCAGAACCAAAATGGTTTAAAAGATCACGAAAAGTAGAAGGCCCAATATTTTCTGATCGAATAAGTCTAAGCCAAGCAAGCCTTTGCTCATCGTTTAAAGATGGAATTGAATGCGCGGTATTGGTAATCATGAGCCCTCAAAATGGTTTTCACAATTAAAGCATCATCGATCTGATTGAATTCAGGTTGATACTCTAAATATTTTTTGCGCGAACAGTTCCCGTTTAAGTGAAGTCACTTAAATACTACACACGCTAGCCTTTATCCCCGATACGGCTTTCTGTGCCACTTAATATGCGCTTGATATTCTCGCGATGCTTAAACCAGATCAGTACAGATAAGATAATAAATAACTGCGCTTCTTGAATATACCCCAACCACCATAAGATGATTGGTGCAATTAATGACGCCACAAGGGCTGCTAATGATGAAATTCTAAACAAAAAAGCTATTATGAGCCAAATTGCACAAAAAATCAAAGCGCATTGCCAAACTAAGCCTAAAAGGATGCCAATATAGGTTGCAACCCCTTTGCCACCTTTAAATTTTAACCATAGGGGATAGAGATGGCCGATGAATGCACCAAAACCTGCAATGATTGCCATTGTCGTTTGTCCTGCCACATCAAATAGGTAATTTGCCAAAAGAACGGCTACTGTGCCTTTTAATAAATCGCCAAGCAAAGTAGCAGCTGCCAAGCTTTTCTTGCCAGTTCGCAAAACATTGGTCGCACCAATATTGCCTGAACCAATTTTAC
>CAKMZG010000194.1 GCA_929200335.1 uncultured Alphaproteobacteria bacterium
GAGCAGATTTGATGCTGGGTGGCTTTGAGGCTTGATGGGAGGTAAACAATCAAATCATCTTTAAATGCCACAAAAATAGTGTGCCATATCTTAAATAATAAATCTATGCAGTGGGGAGAAAATGGAGCGGGCGATGAGATTCGAACTCACGACCCCAACCTTGGCAAGGTTGTGCTCTACCCCTGAGCTACGCCCGCTCACGAACGTTAAACGTTACCAACATATCCACTTGATCAATATGGGGTAGAGATCAAATTTTGCAATAAGTCGTTTTTGACAAACAAATCACCGCGTCGGTGGCCACTATATGGCTCAAGTTTTTTTATATTGCAATAGAAAAAAATCATAAAATTCACAGAAAATGAATTTTTCTGAAAATAATGGTTGCATTCGCCTCTTTGAGGCTTAGAAATAAGCCAGAAATACTAAAATGGGAATTGAATACGGGTGCCAGAATCGGGGCTGTTCGTGTATTTTCCTAAAATTAAAAATCTGATCGAATTGGAGAAATTGGATGAAAATTTTGGTTCCAGTGAAGCGGGTTGTTGACTATAACGTCAAAATTCGCGTTAAATCTGATGGCTCAGGCGTTGACCTAGCCAATGTTAAAATGTCGATGAACCCATTTGACGAAATTGCTGTTGAAGAAGCTTTGCGCCTTAAAGAAGCAGGAAAAGCTGAAGAAGTGGTTATCATCTCTGTCGGTCCTCAACAATCGCAAGAAACCATTCGTACTGGCCTTGCTATGGGTGGCGATCGTGGAATTTTGGTTAAAACTGATGAAGTAACTGAGCCACTGGCTGTTGCTAAAATCTTAAAAGGCATTGTGGAAGAAGAAAATCCCGATTTGGTGATTTTGGGTAAGCAGGCCATTGATGATGATTGCAACCAAACTGGCCAAATGCTTTCAGCACTTCTTGGCTGGTCGCAAGGTACATTCATCTCTGAAATTGATGTGGATGGTGATCAATTTAAGATCACCCGTGAGGTTGATGGGGGCTTGCAAAGCATTTCCATCAATAAGCCAGCGATTGTGACAACTGATTTGCGCTTAAATGAGCCACGTTATGCATCGCTTCCAAATATCATGAAAGCTAAGAAAAAGCCATTGGATGAGAAAACGCCTGAAGATTACGGTATTGATGTTTCTGCTCGTTTGAAGGTGCTGGAAACCGTTGAGCCGCCAAGCCGTCAAGCAGGTGTTAAAGTTGCTGATGTTGCTGAGCTTGTAGATAAATTGAAAAACGAAGCTGGCGTGCTTTAAGGCAAGGAGATAAAAAATGACAACATTATTATTAGCCGAACACGATAATGCAGAATTGAGCGAGCAAACTCATAAAGCACTTACTGCTGCAAGCGAAATGGGCGCACCTGTACATATATTAGTTGCTGGTAATGGCTGCGATGGCGTTGCGGAAGCTGCATCTAAACTGGATGGGGTAGAAAAAGTATTGGTTGCACAAGATGCTAGCCTAGAAAATCAACTGGCCGAACCTGTTGCAGCACTTGTGCTCAGTATTGCTAGCGATTATGATGCTTTGGTTGCCGCTGCAACATCAAATGGTAAAAACATTATGCCACGCGTTGCAGCGCTTTTAGATGTGATGCAAGTATCTGATATTATTGCTGTTAAAGGTGCAAAAACCTTTGATCGTCCAATTTATGCAGGTAATGCTATTCAAACCGTTGAATCGCAAGATGCAAAAGTTGTTGTAACTGTTCGTACAGCTGGTTTTGCTAGTGCTGGTGAGGGTGGTTCTGCTGCAGTTGAGAGCATTTCAGCTGCTGGTGACCCAGGTCTATCTACTTATGTCAGTTCTGCGCTTTCTGAAAGCGAACGCCCAGAACTAACATCTGCTAAGATCATCATTTCTGGTGGCCGTGCTTTGGGTTCTTCTGAGAAGTTTAATGAAGTGATCTTGCCTGTTGCTGATAAGCTTGGCGCTGCTGTTGGCGCATCTCGTGCTGCTGTTGATGCAGGCTATGCGCCAAACGATTGGCAAGTGGGTCAAACTGGTAAAGTTGTAGCACCTGATCTTTATATTGCTTGTGGTATTTCTGGGGCTATTCAGCATTTAGCTGGTATGAAGGATTCAAAAGTAATCGTAGCGATCAATAAGGATGAAGAAGCACCGATCTTCCAAGTTGCGGATTATGGGCTTGTTGCTGATTTGTTTGAAGTTTTGCCTGATTTGGAAAAAGCTCTGGATTAATAGGCTTGATTTTAAGCTTTATAACTTTATAAAATTGACGGTGTCCATAAATTTGGGCGCCGTTTTATTTTGGGAGAAGAAAATGTTGAAAATTCAATCTGTAGGCGTCATTGGTGCGGGGCAAATGGGTGGTGGAATCGCTCATGTATCTGCATTATCTGGTTATGAAGTGAAACTGTGTGATATTTCGCAAGATCAATTGGACAAATGTCTCGGTGTGATTGAAAAAAATATGGTTCGGCAAGTAGCAAAAGAAGTTATTAGCGAGACGGACATGACAGCTGCTATGAAGCGCATTTCAATTTCTACAGAAATACAGAGTTTTGAAACCATTGATATAGCTATTGAAGCGGCGACAGAAGCAGAGGAAATTAAAAAGAATATTTTTGAATCAGTTTGTAAAGTTCTGAAAAAAGAGGCGCTTTTAGCAACCAATACCTCATCCATCTCTATAACTCGATTGGCGTCTTATTCAGATCGTCCAGAACAATTTGTGGGCATTCATTTCATGAACCCTGTGCCAATTATGAAATTGATAGAGTTAATTCGAGGAATTGCCAGTAGCGAGGAAACCTTCCAATCCGCTCTGTCTTATGCTGAATCCTTAGGTAAAGAAGTAGCTATATCAGAGGATTTTCCAGGATTTATGGTCAATCGTATTTTAATGCCTATGATAAATGAAGCAATTTATGCGCTTTATGAGGGAGTAGGCTCGATAGAAGCTATTGATATGGCTATGCATTTAGGGGCAAATCACCCTATGGGACCTCTGCAGTTAGCTGATTTTATAGGTTTAGATACCTGCTTGTCCATTATGAAAGTGTTGCATAATGGTTTTGCAGATAGTAAGTATCGTCCATGTCCATTGTTAGTAAAGTATGTTGAAGCTGGCTGGTTGGGGCGAAAATCGGGTAAGGGTTTTTATGATTATTCTGGTGCAGAAGCTGTTGCTACTAGATAAAAAATAAATGGTATTATTGGGGCAATGATCAGTTTTAAGCAAAATGCAGTTCTTAAGGAAAAAATTAAGAGTCTTGATAGAATAAAATATGCAGTGCGCACCGTATTGAAGAACCCGATTACATTGATTTTATTTGTCTCAGTGCCGATTTATAAGGTGCTATTTACACCCGGTGGAATTTTAATCGAATATAGCTTACTAACTCGTAGCTTAATAGATTTTGTCTCGATGGTGATAAATTATACCTCTCTTTATTTTTATTTACCCAACTTATTACGGTATGGTTTAACCCGCAATATTCCTGCAATGTGGCTGTTATTGTCATTTTTTATTGTCTTGGTTTTTTTCGAATCCATGTTTATCTCCTTAGTATTGTTGCAGCAGAATTTGATGGATATGTTGCATCACTTTTTTGTTGTCATATTAACAGTTTCTGCCTCAGTTCTCATCTTACCTAATTTTTTTAGAACTTTTGTTAATAAACATATGGCTCATGCGCCCTCATATTTACCATTTTGGTTTCCAGTACGGTTGGATGAATTGACTGTGAATAAAGGCGGTCATGAAATTACAGGCATTGTTATTCGTCTTAAGGTAGAGCAAAATTATACACGCATCTATACCACTGAAGGGGACTATCTGGAGCGTGGTTCATTATCAGAAATTTTACAGATGGTTGATACAGATCTTGGTATTCGTATTCACCGGTCCATGTGGATTAGAAAAGATAGAATAGAGGCTTTGGTCTATAAAAATGGCAACCCAAAAGTACGTACCGTAGATGGTGAGCTTTTTCCTGCTAGTCGAAGTTCAATTAAAGAGATTAAAGAATTTTTGCACTCAACGATGAGTGCTGGATGAAGCTGATTAAATCCACATAAGCGTCAAACGTCACAAATAAAGCGTCATTTACCCCAAATCCATATAGTATCATATGTAACTATTGTTTTGTTATGGTTTATCCATTAATCATAATTGCAAATACAGGGTGGGGCTCTTCGAGAGCGTATTAACCTTGACTGGTTCATTGGACATATTAGTTCATTCAAATGAATTTTATTGTTTAGTTTATACATATTTTAATTCTAATGAGTGTTTTTTTTATTGAACACGCTGAATACCTTATCTAATAGGCATGTTGCGCTGTGGTATTCTCTATTCAATTAAAAAAACACTCATTAGAATTAAAAATATTCAAGGTTAATACGCTCTGGGGTGCCTCTTAAAATTCTAGCGCATGTAGCGTTTAGGTGAATCCACCTAAACGCTACATGCGCTAATCATTTCTCTCTAGAGCTT
>CAKMZG010000195.1:0-2875 GCA_929200335.1 uncultured Alphaproteobacteria bacterium
CCGCGCCGTCCTCAAGCGAGAGGGCAGATATAGAGTTGCTGAGATCTTCCGGGGCAAATGTATTTCTATCCAATGATTTTGGCGCAGGGCGTGAAAAATATTCATGGCTCATAAGCTCATCCAGTATGGCCTCATTCACCCGACCTTTTGCAGCCGTTGCACCATCAATATCATAGGCCATGCCAATATGCTCAAACATCCAATCATCAATCAATGCATTGCCGGGGCCACAATCGAAAGCAATGGGATCTGCCCCCTCACCTTCGATATAAGTCACATTGGAAACCCCACCAATGTTAACAAAACAGAGTGGATATTTTTCTACTTTTGAACTCAACGCTTTGTGATAAATTGGAGCGAGTGGTGCACCCTCACCCCCCGCCTTCATATCATGGGTGCGAAAATCATAGACCGTCGACACGCCAAGGCTATCCGCCATTAATTGCCCATCACCCAATTGCACGGTAAAACTCTGATCAGAATTTTTAAGATTGGGGCGATGCAAAATCGTCTGGCCATGAAAACCGATTAAATCAATCTCTGATAATTTTAGATTCTCGCGCTTTGCAAAAGTTTCTACTGCTTCAATTTGCGCGATTGTAATCTCTTCTTCCAAATTGCGAAAAGCTGATTTGCAGCTCTCAGCACTTTGAAAATCTTGCGCCTCTATCAATGCAATGCGCAGAGATTGCTTTAAATCCTGTGGGTAATCCCCTTCAAAACTGGCCAAATGTTTAGCATAATTATGCCCATCCGTTTCAATCAAGGCAACATCGATGCCATCCATTGAAGTACCACTCATCAGCCCAATAGCCTTATAATTCATATTTTTCTCTTTACTTATGCAAAACAAGTTTGCCAAATCACTCTAATTTGGTAACAAGGACGTTGTTATATAACATTATGCCTATTTTGGGAAAAGAAACATGTCAGAATTCAAATCAGATTTTTTAAACACCATTAGCGAACGCGGTTTCATCCATCAAATCTCCGATAGTGATGGCTTGGATACTCTTTTGTCAAAAGAATCTGTAACCTGCTATATTGGCTTTGACCCAACCGGCCCGTCTCTGCATGCAGGTCATATGATGGGCATTATGTTGCTATATTGGTTCCAACAAACAGGCCATCGCCCCATAGCCCTTATGGGTGGCGGTACAGCGCTTGTGGGTGATCCTTCAGGTAAAGATGAGGCACGCCAGATGCTGACTGAAGAAACCATTCAAAGTAACATTGATAGAATTCGCAAAAGTTTCGAAGCATTTTTAGATTTTGAAAAAGATAGCAATGCTGCCGTTTTAGAAAATAATGCTGGCTGGTTGAAAGAAATTAATTATATCGAATTTTTACGTGATTTTGGTAAAAACTTTTCTGTTAATGCAATGTTGGCACGCGATTCGGTCAAAAACCGTCTTGATCGCGAACAACACCTCTCTCTGCTTGAATTTAACTACATGTGCCTACAAGCCTATGATTTTGTAGAACTGAACAAGCGTTATGACGCACGCCTACAAATGGGCGGCTCAGATCAATGGGGCAACATTGTATCTGGCGTTGACCTTGGTCGCCGCCATGGCACAGAACAGCTCTTTGCTCTCACCTGCCCACTGCTTACCACATCATCAGGCGCCAAAATGGGCAAGACCGCAGATGGCGCTGTATGGCTAAACGGTGATATGCTTTCACCTTTTGATTATTGGCAATATTGGCGTAACACGGAAGATGCAGATGTTACACGCTTCTTAAAACTTTTCACGCCATTGCCGATGGATGAGATCGCCAAATTATCAGCCCTTCAAGGCGCTGAATTGAATGAAGCTAAGAAAATCCTTGCAACTGAAGCAACTGCCATGGTGCATGGTCGAGAGCTTGCAGAACAAGCTCAAGAGACTGCGCGCAAAACTTTTGAAGAAGGCGCAACTACAGCAGACCTCCCCACCCAAGTGATTGCTCAAGATAAATTGCAAGATGGCGGCATCGGTATCTTATCGGCTATAGTAGAAGCTGGCCTTGCTAAATCAAATGGCGAAGCTCGCCGTCACATAAAGGGCGGTGCAATTAAGCTTAATGACACGCCCATTAATGATGAAAAATTTATAATCAGCGCTGATGATTTGCAATCTGACGATGGCTTAAAATTATCATTTGGCAAAAAACGACACATTTTGATTAAGTGTTGAAAATTAATGTAATTTGTTAAAAAGATGGCTTAAATCACTAATTTACCTATGTTTGACGTCAATACCTAAATGAATTCAGGCGAATGCGTAGACTATTGCTCAACTTGGAAAATCTGCCTGAAAATTCCTGGCGTCACTAAAGAAAGTGGATTAAGTAATAATTTTGGTTTCTTGGCATTACCTTCCAATTTATAGGTGATGCCGAAAAGCCCCCCCTCACTACCATTACCTAAGAAAAGACCCAGGACTGGAATTTTACCAAAAAGACGGTTAATACCATAGGCTGGCATGAAGGTGCCCGATAAATCCATGCGATTATTTTTATCAAAAACTAAACCATTGAAGCTGGATCCAATGGTATCATTTCTTATCAAACCCTTTTTAACAATGAGGTAGCCTTTGCCTTTTTCTAAATTTGCCGTGGCCTTAATAAATTTAACCGCAGAGGGGTCTATTGGCAGAGATTTATCCCGTCCCGTAAAATCTTTAACACGCTGGGAAACTAATCTTTTCAATCGGGGCTCTTTTACAATTACAAAATCTTTTAAAGTTATTTTACCAACATAAGGCCCGTTATCTTTTTGAGTTAGGCGTGCATAAGAGCGTCCACCACGCATGTTTTTATAAATATTAAAAAGAGCAAAGGTGGCTCCAGCATTATTGGTGGAAAATTTAGTCTCTTTAGCTCCATTTTT
>CAKMZG010000195.1:2885-4469 GCA_929200335.1 uncultured Alphaproteobacteria bacterium
CTGGAAATCTTTACAAGAGCAAAGCCCTTACGGTTAAAGCCGTTATTTTAACAGCCATTTTTAAATTGCCAGCATTTTTAACCGTAGCACTTGCCTGATCTGCACCATCTAAAACCTTACTAATAACGGCGCGTGCATCATAGGACTTTCCACTTACATTGACAGTATAGGTATTAGCATTATGTTTTAAATCAACCGCAATATTATCACCTGGATTCAAAATAATTTTAGAAAATTTTGCTCGGCTTAATTCGCTATCATTTATAGTAAGATCACCTTTAGCATAAAATTTATTACCCTTTAATGTAAAATCACTAATCGTTTTTTTATTACCTTGACCAAGGTATTTGAAAGACAGTGTCCCTTTAATACCCTTGCCTTTTTTCCAATTCACCCAAGGCAATTTCAACTCTACATTGGTCAAATCCGCATTTACATTATAATGCTTCTGCCCTTCTTGAAAATTGACTGTAACTGGCAATGTACCAGTGAGCATATTATCCAAATTAATACCAAGTTTTTTCCGAACTTTAGCGTTGGCGATTATTTTAATTTTCCTGGTAGAGGCCTTCTCAATTTTCTTATTCAGGTTTTGAGTAATTTCCATCTTTGCAGGGATGTCATTGATTATTACATCGCCATTAACTTCGGCAAAACTTGGGTTTAACTGAACATGCAATTTTTGAGATGTCATCATGACATTTTGAATTGGTTTCTTTGATGCAAAATTGATTACATCAAAATCTGCAAACCATTTAACGGCTTCCTTTTTAATTTTCTTTTCTAAAAGAAAATTAAGTTTAACCTCGCCATCAAAATTTCCTTTGATATTGTTGGGTTTAAAATCATTTGGTAATTTTGCATTAATTGGACTTTCACTCACCAGAGTTAAAACATCGTGCATAACACCTTTCACTTTGAGTATAGCATCAATAGAATTTGGGGCGGGCTTTGGTTTTTGTCCATCAATAAAAATTATTGAGTTGGTTAAGTCTAACTTTCTTTTAGAGGGCAAAATCATATGCCCCTTATCAAGCTCCAAGTTTACACTCATTCCGTCAACATGAACTGTTGAGACAGCATTTTGAATATCTGGAAGTTCTTTTAAAACTTTAAAACGCCCATTTATAATGGGAACGGTTGCTTGCAGTTGTTCCCTTTCAATCACGGCACCTTTTCTAATTCGACCTAAAATACCGTGTGGAATATTAGCTTTTAAACGAGCGTCCTTAACATTACCAGCTTTCATATTGTCAATAATCCAGCGCCTAGCTTTACTGGCAACTGGATATGGCCATAATTGTTTAAAACCAGTGAGCGTCATTTTGGGAATTTTTAAATCCAATTCCAAAGCTGGCGTTTGGCCATTAAAGTCTAATAAAGCCGTGCCGAAAATATTACCCTCATCGCTCACCCCACTAAATTGGGAAATATTTAATTGCTTACGAGAAATATCATATTGTCCTGCCGCCTCAATCTTGACAGCTACAGCAGGTGCATCAACCTCTTCGACATCCGCATGAGCCTCAATGGTTGAAAGATCAAAATGGAAATTACAGTCAAATTACTGCCACAGATATTATG
>CAKMZG010000196.1:0-2888 GCA_929200335.1 uncultured Alphaproteobacteria bacterium
CTATAATACCCCGCGTGATGTTAATTTTTCCGTCATCTGCAGGTGTTGCATTAGCAACCCGCGCAAGCAATGGGGCAATTTCAACAGCGCAATAGATTGCATCTTCTTCATTAAGATCACGCTCGAAATAGAATTCAAGCGCCTCATGTGCGATTAACACTTGGCCGCCACGGGCATCAAAAGAAACCCCGCCGCCCATTTTATCATAACGAACTGATTTGCAATCTAATTGTTCCATTCAGTCTTTACCCACTTAGCAAAGCTTATTTATAAGTCACCGCTTTCACAGCTTCTATAATTTCACCAACATTTGGAAGTGCTAATTTTTCCAAATTGGCTGCATATGGCATCGGCACATCTTTACCTGTGATACGCAAAACTGGTGCATCCAGATAATCGAAGGCATCAGACATCAAACGTGCAGAAATCTCTGCACCCACGCCAGATTGTGGGAAGCCCTCTTCAATGGTGATACAACGGTTGGTTTTTTGAACAGATGCAATCACAGTATCCATATCCAATGGACGAAGTGAACGCAGATCAATTACCTCTGCTGAAATGCCTTGTTGAGCCAGTTCTTCTGCCGCATCATGGGCATAACGAACCCCAATACCAAAACTAACCAGCGTAACATCAGAACCCTGACGGTGAATACGAGCTTTACCGATTGGTAAAGTGAAATCATCCATATCTGGCACATCAAAGCTTTGGCCATAAACAATCTCATTTTCTAGGAAAATAACTGGGTTTGGATCACGAATTGCTGATTTTAACAAACCCTTAGCATCAGCTGCCGTATAGGGCGCAACCACTTTTAAGCCCGGGATATGGGAATACCATGCCGCATAACACTGGGAATGCTGGGCACCCACACGAGCAGCCGCACCATTTGGACCACGAAATACGATTGGCGCACCCATTTGGCCACCAGACATATAGAGTGTTTTTGCAGCCGAATTAATGATTTGGTCAATGGCTTGCATGGCAAAGTTAAAGGTCATGAATTCCACAATAGGTTTTAGACCAGCCAAAGCTGCACCCACACCAATACCAGCAAAACCATGCTCTGTGATTGGCGTATCAACCACGCGTTTTTTACCAAATTCATCCAAGAGACCTTGAGTAACTTTATAAGCACCTTGATATTCAGCAACCTCTTCACCCATGACAAAAACATCTTCATCTTTGCGCATTTCTTCAGCCATGGCATCACGCAATGCTTCACGCACAGTGGTTGATACCATTTTTGTACCGGCTGGGATATCTGGATCAGATGCAATCTCTAATTTAGGAGCTGAAGCAGGTTGTGCTGGCACGGTTTCAGCACTAGGAGCAGATGGGCTTACAACTTCTTTTTCAGTTGCCGCAGAAGGTGTAGCGCCTTCGCTCCAGCCTTCCATACTCTCGCCATCCACTAAAAGCACAGCAATTACTTTGTTAACAACTACATTTTCAGTGCCTTCTGGCACAACAATTTTACCAATTACGCCCTCGTCTACCGCCTCTACTTCCATAGTGGCTTTATCGGTTTCAATCTCAGCAATCACATCACCAGAAGTTACGCTATCGCCTTCTTTGACGGTCCATTTAGCTAGTTTACCATGCTCCATAGTGGGGGACAGTGCAGGCATTAAAATCTCTGTTGGCATTTTATTCTCCTTCAATCCTGCAATTAAGCTTCAATATATACATCGGTATAAAGTTCAGACGGTGCTGGTTCTGGGTCTTTTAATGAGAAATCAGCCGCATCCCCAACAACTTCGCGTATTTGCTTATCAATAGCTTTCAACTCATCTTCGCTAGCCCATTCTTTACCCACAAGGCGTTGACGCACTTGTTCAATTGGATCGCTTTCAGAGCGCATTTTTTGCACTTCATCTTTTGAGCGATATTTAGCAGGGTCAGACATAGAGTGCCCGCGATAACGATAGGTTTCCATCTCAAGAATAATTGGCCCCTTGCCAGAGCGGCAATGTTCCATGGCCTCAATACCTGCTGCATGAACAGCACGTACATCCATACCATCAACCTTCATACCAGGGATATTGAAGGATGATCCGCGCTTGGAAAAATCTGTCAAAGCAGATGAACGTGTTACAGCTGTACCCATGGCATAGCGGTTGTTTTCAATCACATAGATAACAGGCAACTCCCAAAGCTCAGCCATGTTAAAGCTTTCATAAACTTGCCCTTGGTTTGATGCCCCGTCGCCAAAATATGCAACGGATACATTGCCGTTTTCTTTATATTTATTATGAAATGCAAGGCCAGTTCCAAGCGGCACTTGTGCGCCCACGATACCGTGGCCGCCGTAAAAATGTTTCTCTTTTGAGAACATATGCATGGAGCCACCTTTGCCTTTTGAATAACCACCTTGACGACCTGTCAATTCTGCCATCACGCGACTAGGCTCCATACCGCAAGCTAACATATGACCGTGATCTCGATACGATGTGATTACCTGATCCCCCTCAGTCATAACGGCCTGTATACCCGTGACCACAGCTTCTTGGCCAATGTAAAGGTGGCAAAACCCACCAATATGACCCATACCATAAAGCTGACCAGCTTTTTCTTCAAAGCGTCGAATTAATAGCATTTCATGATAAGCGTGAAGTTCTTGCTCTTTATCATAATCGACAATATTTGCATTTGCCTTTTTAGAGCGCGTTGCCCGTTTTGCAGCAGGTTTTGCTTTTTTGACCATTCTGTTCTCCTAGAACTTTTCACTGCAATAATGCAGCAGGCTCTGTTTTTCAGATTTTATTGGACGCTTGGGAAGATAGCGCCAATAGCCCCAATAATTTAGAGAGAGAATAGTCTAATTTGATATAAAAATAAATCTATAAAATTAATCATAATCTGAATACAAAATTTAAACAACTATA
>CAKMZG010000196.1:2898-4459 GCA_929200335.1 uncultured Alphaproteobacteria bacterium
CGTTATAATTAATTGAAATATATAATAAAAACATAAATTAACTTGATTTAAGTTAATTTAATTTTTCTCGGCATTACAAATAAATTAGCAAACGCAAAGTATCTTATCGAGGCCTAAGAATAACGACATCATCGGGATGAATCATATTTGCAAGATAGCGTGCGCGCTCATCCAACATATCTTTTTCTAACGATCCATTGCCAAGTAAAATTACGCGATTTTCAACAATCTCACGTTTTTTAACAATATTATCTAATTCTTGCTGAAGGCGCGCTTCTTTAGCCTGTGCTTCTTTTAAGGCTGCCACACCGCTTTTGCCATAGATGCCATTGACCACGAAATAACCAAGGCAAGCTAGTGTTAAAACTGGCAAAATGAAGCTTTTATAACGGGCAGGTTTATATTGACGAGTAGCCATATTTTTCCATCTTTAGAGCGCATCACTTATCTATAACTTCATAAATGCACTCTATTCCTTTGTTGTTGCATGTCATCATTCCCAAAACCGGCGCCTATTTTGGGTGGCACGCAATAGAAATAGATTTTATATCATTTACATTAGCTAATTTGCCATATGAGCGTTAACAGCTGGTGAATAAATTCTTTAAATTGCACTTTCTGCATAAAAAAAACGCGACCCAAGAGCCGCGTTTTAAACTATAAAATATTGATCGCAATTTTGCGAACAGCTTTAAGCCTTCAAAATACCCTTGCCGGCATAAACCGCCTGTTGACCTAGTTCTTCTTCAATACGCAGCAATTGGTTATATTTAGCTAAACGGTCTGAGCGAGAAAGCGAACCAGTTTTAATCTGACCACAATTAGTAGCAACAGCTAAATCTGCAATAATGCTATCCTCAGTCTCACCAGAGCGATGAGACATAACAGATGTATAACCAGCGCGATGCGCCATTTCAACAGCTTGCAAAGTCTCAGATAGAGAGCCAATTTGGTTTACTTTAACCAAAATTGAATTTGCAACACCTTTATCAAGGCCAGTAGATAGGCGTTTAACATTGGTCACGAACAAATCATCGCCAACCAATTGAACTTTGCCACCTATTTTATCTGTTAGAGCTTTCCAACCGTCCCAGTCGTCTTCAGCCATACCATCTTCAATTGAGATGATTGGGTATTTGCTAGATAACTCAGCAAGATAATCAGCCATTTCCTCAGAACTTAAAACACGCCCCTCACCTTTAAGATTATACTTGCCATCTTCAAAGAATTCAGTTGAAGCAACATCCATTGCAAGATGCACATCTTCACCCGGCTTATAGCCCGCTTTTTCGATGGATTGCATTACATAATCAAGAGCTTCTGTTGCTGATTGAAGGTTTGGTGCAAAGCCACCTTCATCCCCAACATTGGTGCCATAGCCACCATCAGATAGAGCTTTCTTTAAATGATGAAAAATCTCTGCGCCCATGCGCAATGCTTCTTTAAAGCTTTCCGCACCTGTTGGCATAATCATGAATTCTTGGAAATCAATTGGGTTATCGGCATGCTCACCACCATTAATGATGTTCATCATTGGTACAGGCAAAACATGGGCGCTAGC
>CAKMZG010000197.1 GCA_929200335.1 uncultured Alphaproteobacteria bacterium
GCTGAACTTGATTCTGCCGGAGAATGCTAGTGAAAATCATGATGAAAGCCCATTGGAAGGCATGAAATAGTACTGGTTTTAAATAGTCTAGACCCAAAATAGATAAGGCATTTGGTAGTTTGAATGCCTTTTTTCTTTTTGATAAAAGAGAAAAAAGGTCATCTACATGAGATGACCTTCAGTTTGTTTTTTTATTGCGTAAGCAATTTATTATTATTGTTATGCTTAAATATATCCTTAATTTTAACCTTTTACACAATTATACCATTGGTTATTAGTAAGAGGTATCGTCTGTGTTAACCATTGATTTTTAAAATAAAAATAAAACTCACCTTGGCTTTAATCATACTAAGTATCGACTTTATTTGAGGTGTTTTTTTAGTTTTAACGTCTAACCTTAGGTCATTTTTTCTCGAAATAACTTTATTTTTATTCAAAATTTCTTAGATTTAAGGGCTTCTAATTAAAGCAAAATAACATCATATTTAACTTATCAATTTTATGCTTACCATTGACAAAGGTAAGAGAATAAGCTTAAAGCTGAGCATCTCTAAAAGAGACTATAATCGATAATGGCTATTATTGAGCAACTATGTAAGTCCCGAGAAGGTATAAAGCGTACTTACAGGTCAACATCCGTCAGCGAGTTTCGCCCACGGATGATGTTTTGCTTTGTGGTTTTTGATTCTAGTGTATGTAGCGTTTAGGTGAATTCATCTAAAGGCTATACGCGCTAGGCTCGAATTGAGATGAGATTTAACAAGTGCTAAAGTAGTTAGTATCAAGATTGAGATTAACACTATAGCGAAACGGATTATTATATGTTTGAAAGTTTATCGCAGCGATTAAGCAATGTTTTTGATGGATTGACCCGCCGTGGTGCCTTGAGTGAGAAAGATGTTTCCTCGGCTCTGCGTGAAGTGCGTCGTGCATTATTGGAGGCCGATGTTGCTTTAGATGTGGTGCGTGACTTTACAGACAAAGTAGGCAAAGAGGCTGTTGGAGCAGCTGTTGTAAAATCCGTAACACCTGGTCAAATGGTGGTGAAAATTGTCTCTGATCAATTGGTTGAGACTTTAGGCAGTGATGCAGAAACAATTGATTTAAATGCACCGGCTCCTGTCACTCTCATGATGGTTGGTCTGCAAGGTTCTGGTAAAACAACAACCTCTGCAAAAATTGCCAAGCGTTTGCGTGATAAACAGCGCAAAAAAGTTTTAATGGCATCGTTAGATACGCGCCGCCCTGCTGCTCAAGAGCAATTGCGTCAATTGGGTGAGCAAACTGAAATTGAAACGCTGCCGATTATTGAGGGTCAAAACCCAGTTGATATTGCAAAGCGTGCTGCACAAGCTGCAAAGCTTGGCGGTTTTGATGTCCTTATTTTGGATACAGCAGGTCGCACGCATATTGATGAGCCACTGATGGTGGAAATGGCTGATATTAAATCAGCGGCTCATCCTCATGAAATTTTGTTGGTTGCAGATAGCCTGACCGGTCAAGATGCGGTTAATCTTGCGCAAAATTTTGATAGCCGTGTTGGTATTTCTGGTATCGTTCTAACTCGTATTGATGGCGATGGCCGAGGCGGTGCAGCGCTTTCAATGCGTGCGGTAACTGGCAAGCCAATTAAGCTCATTGGTACAGGCGAGAAGATGGAAGATCTTGAAGATTTTCATCCTAAGCGTATTGCTGATCGCATTTTGGGTATGGGCGATGTGGTATCCTTGGTTGAAAAGGCTGCTGAAACCATTGATGCTGAAAAAGCACAAGCCATGGCTGCTAAAATGCAGAAGGGCGAATTTGATTTAGATGATTTATCAGATCAACTTGCGCAAATGCAAAAAATGGGTGGCATGGGTAGTATCATGGGAATGTTGCCTGGTGTTGGCAAAATGAAAAAGCAAATGGATGCTGCTGGTATGGATGACAGTGTCTTTAAGCGCCAACAGGCTATAATTTCTTCAATGACAAAGAAAGAGCGCCGCTCACCGAAATTGTTAAATGCTAATCGTAAAAAGCGTGTGGCTGCAGGGTCAGGAACATCTGTTCAAGAGATCAATAAACTTTTAAAAATGCACCGTCAAATGGCCGATATGATGAAAAAAATGGGTCGTATGAAGGGTGGCATGGGTGGCGCCATGAGCAAAATGATGGGCGGACTTGGCCTACCTGGAGGCATGGGTGGTGGCCTACCTGGAGGAATGCCTGGTGGTCTGCCAAATGGAATGGACCCTTCTAAAATGTCACCGCAAGATTTAGAGAAGATGGCCAAACAAATGGGTGTGGGTGGCCAAGGTGGAGGATTGCCAAACCTGCCGGGTCTTGATGGCTTGGGCGGCCTTGGCGGTTTGGGCAAAGGGAAAAAATAATGAGCGAGATTAAAGATCAAGCTACGGAAGAATTATTAGAGCTGCGCACCTCTATCGATAATATGGATGCAGCGCTCATACATGTTTTGGCTGAACGTTTTCGTTTGACCAAAAAGGTTGGAAAATTAAAGGCTGAACATGATTTGCCACCGTCTGATAAGGCGCGTGAGCAAAGTCAGGTTGAGCGTTTACGCCATTTGGCATCTCAAGCGGATCTTGATCCAGAGTTTGCCGAAAAGTTGTTTTCTTTCATTGTGAAAGAAGTCATTCGTCATCATGAACAATTTCGCGAGAACACTGTTTAAGCGAAGCTAAAAATATACTGATATGCAATTATATCAGTACGACATACTTAAGGAGTATATCATATGTCTGCAAAAATTCGTCTGGCCCGTGGTGGTTCAAAAAAACGTCCTTTTTATAGCATTGTAGTTGCTGATGTGCGTTCACCGCGCGATGGCCGTTTCATTGAAAAAATCGGTACTTACAACCCACTATTGGCAAAAGATAACGACCAACGTGTTGTTTTAAACACTGAGCGTGTTCAACATTGGTTAGCTCAAGGTGCACAGCCAACAGACCGCGTATTACGTTTCTTGGATGCTGCTGGCCTTGCTAAACGCCCTGCACGTAACAACCCGAAAAAAGCCGAGCTTGGTATTAAAGCTAAAGAGCGTTTGGAAGAAAAAGCACAAAAAGAGCAAGATGCTAAAGAAGCTGCTGAAGCTGCAGCTGCTGCACCAGTTGAAGAAGCACCAGCTGAAGCTCCTGCTGAAGAAGAAGCAAAAGCTGAGTAAGCTTTGTTCTTCATGTAAAGTTATAAACCCCAGAGCATATGCTTGCTTTGGGGTTTTTTATTGGTAAAGTGAGAACATGTCACAACTTAAAAATCCTATTCTAATGGCGCAAGTTGGCGCTCCACACGGCCTTAAAGGTGAGGTTATGGTGCAAAGCTTTTGTAGCTCACCACTTGAATTCACGCGAAGAAGCAGAAGCCATCAATCGGGTTGAACTTTTTGTTGATCGCTCGCAATTGCCTGATGAATTGGAAGAAGATGAGTTCTATCTAGCTGATTTAATTGCTCTTGAGGTGCGTGACAGCGCAGGACAAGCTATTGGCTCAGTTAAAAATTGCTATAATTTTGGTGCGGGTGACCTCATAGAGATTGCTTTTGAAGCGCCCGATGAAAAAGGCAGAAAGCGTGTTGAAATTCTTCCCTTTACGAGAGAAACCATCCCTAATTTAAACTTAAACGAAGGTTGGGTAGAGTTTGTTATGCCGATCGTAGTGAGTGAGCGCGATGGCGCAGAAGAGGTTGACGGAAATTCTGAAGAAGAGGCGTTATGAGTTTTAAGGCAGATATATTAACTCTATATCCAGAAATGTTTCCAGGTTCTCTTGGAATATCCCTTGCTGGGCGCGCTTTGAATGAGGGTAGATGGCGGATTAATGCCCATCAAATCAGAGATTTTGCCACCGATAAACATCGTTCCGTTGATGATACGCCAGCAGGCGGCGGTGCCGGTATGGTGATGCGGGCCGATGTTTTATCATCTGCAATAGATCATTGTGCGCCAGTATCCGATAAGCGCCCAAGGCTTATGATGTCACCTCGCGGCAAACCTTTAACCCAATCGCGCGTGCGTGAATTAGCACAGGGTGAGGGTGTGGTGGTTCTTTGTGGTCGCTTTGAAGGCGTTGATCAACGCTTACTGGACAGTCGTCAATTTGAAGAAGTTTCCATTGGAGATTATATTCTATCGGGTGGTGAGCTAGCAACGCTTGTGATGTTAGATACTATTGTGCGTCTCTTGCCAGGTGTCATGGGCAATGATCAATCGGGTGTTACGGAAAGCTTTGAAACAGGGCTTTTAGAACACCCTCACTATACGCGCCCGAAAGAGTTTGAGGGCATGGGCATTCCTGAAGTACTAACGTCGGGCAATCATGCAAAAATTGACGAATGGCGTCAAAAGCAATCAGAAGAACTCACCAAGGAACGCCGCCCTGATTTATGGCAGGCATGGTG
>CAKMZG010000198.1 GCA_929200335.1 uncultured Alphaproteobacteria bacterium
TTCCTTAATTTGCGCGAATAGTTCTCATTTAAGTGAATCCACTTAAATGCTACACGCGCAAATTATAGCCTTAAGCAACAGCTGCTTTAAGTATTGCCTCTGGCTCATTCATTTCGATATTAAGCGCCTCAGCAACAGGCTCATTTGTTATCTTACCCTTATGAACATTCAAACCATTGCGTAGGTGTGGATTATCCAACATTGCTTGCAAGCCATGATTAGCAAGTGCCAAGCCAAATGGAAGCGTTGCATTATTAAGCGCGTGTGATGAAGTAAGTGGCACAGCACCTGGCATATTCGCAACACAATAATGCACAACGCCATCAACTTCATAAGTTGGCTCAGCATGTGTTGTTGCTTTTGAAGTTTCAAAACAACCGCCTTGGTCAATAGCAACATCGCAAAGTACAGAGCCATCTTTCATGCCGCTTAGCATGTCTTTGGTTACCAATTTTGGAGCTGCAGCACCTGGAATAAGAACAGCACCGATAACTGCATCAGCAGCAAATACTTCTTCTTCCAATGATTCAACAGTAGAATAACGTGTTCTAACACGGCCATCAAACATCTCATCCAATTGACGAAGACGCGGGATAGAACGATCAAGAATAGACACCTCAGCACCAAGACCAACCGCCATGCGTGCAGCATGAGTACCCACAACACCACCGCCGATAACGGCTACTTTTGCGGGTGCAACACCAGGAACACCGCCCAATAGAATGCCGCGACCACCGTTAGCTTTTTGAAGTGCCGTAGCTGAAGCTTGGATAGATAGGCGACCAGCAACCTCAGACATTGGCGCAAGTAAAGGCAATCCACCCGCATTATCTGTAACAGTTTCATAAGCAACTGCAGTACAACCTGATTCAACCAAACCCTTAGTTTGCGCTGGGTCTGGAGCAAGGTGAAGATATGTATACAACAGTTGATCTTCACGCAATTGCACCCACTCATTTGCTTGTGGCTCTTTTACTTTTACAATCATATCACATTTTGCAAATACTTCTTCAGCAGTTGACAAGATCGTAGCGCCTGCAGCTGAATATACATCATCATTAGCACCAATGCCGCTACCTGCTTGGGTCTCAACAAATACCTCATGACCATTAGCCACATATTCACGAACAGCACCTGGCGTTAAGCCTACACGGTACTCATGATTTTTTATCTCTTTTGGTACACCTACACGCATAATTCTTTCTCCTAGTAATTATATGATCAAGATCATTGTTTTTCTAATTTCGTTCGTTTTTAGTATCAAATTATTTGTGAAATGTCCTTGCAAAGTGCTGGGTAATTTGCTATTTTTTTAGAAATTAATTGCGCAATACAAATTGCAAACAAGGAATTATTGCACACATGGATTTAGATGCGATAGATATATCGATTATTAGCACTCTGCAAACTGATGCACGGATACCTAATATTGCCCTTGCGGAAAAAGTGGGACTATCCCCATCTGCATGTTCAAGACGCCTTGATGCATTGGAAAAAGCCAATATCATCTCATCCTATCACGCTAGAATTTCAGCGCGCGCTCTTGGTCACCCAATCACGGTGATTGTCTTCATCACCCTTGAAGGTCAAAGCACATCAATTTTAGAAGAATTTGAAGATGCGATTAAAACCTGCCCAAATATTTTGATCTGCTATCTAATGTCTGGCACTAGTGATTATTTAGTGCGAGTTGCAGCAAAAGATTTAGCTGATTATGAGCGCATACATAAAGAATGGCTATCAGCCATGCCCCATGTAACGCGCATTCAATCAAGCTTTGCACTTCGTGAAGTCATTAATCGCACCAGCGTCGATATTCGCCTTTCCCTTATGGAAAAGCCCAGAGCCTATCAGCCTAAAAACAAATAGCACATTAAGATAAATAACCTTAAAGCTTGCATAAGAGTATATTTTCATTAAAACTTCCAAAAATTGGGTAGTATCGAGCATATTAAGTCATGCCAACACATTACTGGGAGTTTATTTTGAAAAAAATTCTATTGGCCTTAGCACTATTGATCATTGTTGGTATTGTTATCTATTTACTTGGCTCTCGCGTCCCACAAGACCATACCATTACATTTGACCCCGCAAGCATTGACAATAATATTGATGGCTATATCGAGCAACAAGAAGCTCACTTTGATGACATCATTGATGGCGCAGAAAAAACTATTGTTTGGCGTAACCCTGAGACAAAAGCGAAAAGCCGATACTCTATCGTCTATCTTCACGGCTTTTCTGCCACAAAAGAAGAGACCCGCCCCCTAACTGATATTTTAGCAGATGAATTAGATGCCAATATCTTCTATACGCGCTTTAAAGGCCATGGCCGAAAAGACGCCAATGGATTTGGCGCAGCACTAGCAACAGCAAGCGCTAATGACTGGCTCAACGAGACCTATGAAGCAATTGAGATTGGCCGCCGTATTGGTGAGCGTGTCATTGTGATTGGCACCTCTACAGGAGCAACATTTGCCACATGGGCAGCCATCCAACCAAGCTTAGTTAAAGATGTTGAAGGCATGATATTAATCTCTGCCAACTATGGCGTACAAGCAGGTGGCGCGGCACTTTTAACCAAACCATGGGGTGCTCAATTGGCTAATCTTATCGCTGGTGATACTTATAGCTTTGAAGCTTCAAGTGAAGATCATGCTAAATATTGGACAACCCATTACCCGACAAAGTCAGTTCTGCCCATGGCTGCATCTGTGGAAATGGCTTTAAGCATTCCTCATAAAAAAATTGAAGTGCCTGCATTATTCATCTACTCACCCAATGATAAAGTCGTTGATATTAAGCAGCTAAAAACTGTTGCGCGGCGCTGGGGTGCTGATGTTGAAAATCCTGCTGACACATTGGAAATTTTAGACAGTGACGATCCAAACTCTCATGTTATTGCTGGCGATATTCTTAGCCCTTCAACAACAGAAAATATCGCTGGTGATGTTGCCGGCTGGATTGGTTCGTTAAGATAAAAAAATAACGAATTCATATCATGGTCGAGGCTTTTTATCTTGAGAAAAACCATAGATGGCAAGCGCAATCAAATAAAGTACCAGATAGAAAATAAATATAATTTGGAAACTGCCTACAGTGGAGTAATGTGGCTCCACTAACTTATAAATTTGCCCACTCAAAAATTGCATTAAGCCAACGCCACCGACAGAGAAAAAATTGACCAAGGTAACACCACGGCCAATTAAATAATCGGGATAGAACTCACGTGCATGAGAAACAAGAAGTGGAAAACATACGCCAAAAAAGCCAATTGCAACGAAAAAGATTGCCATAAGCGTTAAATTATTTTGTGGCAAAATAATAACACCAAGAAGCCCAAGCGCTGTTACTAAACAACCGCCAAATACAATCCACTTTCGAGAATTAATAAAGCTATCAATTGGTCCATAAAAGAAATTTCCCAGCGCCATAGCCAATGCCATCCAAAAGGTAATTTCGCCAATTCCCAGGCTACTTAAGCCATAAACATCAGCAAGATAAGGCCCAGTCCATAATCCGCGAATACTCGCAGGAATAGCATAAGCAATTGTAGCTAAAGGTAATAACATCCAAAACCCTTTAAGCTTTAAAATATCAAAAACAGAGCCAATATTCTTTTCTGATTTTCGATCAGCCTTTGCCCTGCGCGGTAAAATAAACAGGATTAAAATTGCCACCACAAATGATAATAATGCCAAGCCAAACATCAAATTGCGCCAACCCATAAGTTCATTTAATGCTGCCAATGGTTCAGCACTAAAAATATTACCCAAATTTCCGATGGCAATAACCAAGGCCGCCATCATGGAAAAGCGTTGGGGCGGGAACTCTTTCGCTAAAATAAAATAACAAGCCATTAAAATTGGCGCGCAACCCATGCCAATAAATGCCATAGCAATGATGACTTGAGTTGAAGTTTGAGCAAATGCAAAAAGCAATGCACCCCCAACACCGCCAATTAATAATAGTAAAAAAGTTGTGCGCCTTGGTCCATATCTATCAAACCAACTGCCAATGGGAAATTGCATAATTCCAAAGACAATAAACCATGCACTAGAGGCAAGCGAAATGTCGGTCGCATTCATTGCCAATTCTAGCTTTAGAATTGGGGTCATTACCGCAAGAAAAGATCTATAAAATTGAGATAAAATATAACTTATAGCAAGAATGATAATCGACGGCATCTTCCCCCCCAAGCGCTATTAGCTTTAAGTGAATTCACTTAAACGAAAACTTTTCACGCAAATAAAAGAACCTAGAGCATCACCCTCAATTTATTTAGGTGTATGATACTCTAAAGTGAAAACGAACCATCACTTTAAGGG
>CAKMZG010000199.1:0-353 GCA_929200335.1 uncultured Alphaproteobacteria bacterium
GGAGAGTATGCTATGAAAAAATATAAGGCAGCCAATGGTGCTGTGATTGTAAAAACCAAGAAAGGGAAATAAATTATTTTTTTAAACTATATCCAGCTAACAGCAGCGAATGTGATTTTAAGATTTTAACAATTGAGAAAGAGGGCGAAAAGCAATGAGGCAAATTTTATGGATATTAATATGTCTTTTCTCTTTTGAAGCTGTTGCTGAGAATTTAGAGAATGAAAAATTAGAACATGTTTTTGAAAAATCTCCTGTTTTAACGGATTTTTTCAAAAATGGCGGTTGTTATGCACGCCAATATTCCAAAGAGCATTTGGCAAAATACCAAGAACAATTGGGGCGAGCAGCAC
>CAKMZG010000199.1:363-4327 GCA_929200335.1 uncultured Alphaproteobacteria bacterium
CACTAGCAAGCACTAAAAAAAATGATGATGATGGTGGTTTGACCGCACAAATAACAGTTCAATTTCGCGGCGATGATGATTATTATCACCACGTTTTATGGTGTTCATTTTCGCCAAACCCTTATTGCACATTAGATTATACTGATGCTGGTTATTTTCATATAAAATCTGATAAATCAGGAAGTTTAACCATTGATTTTAGAAATGCAGCGCCAATTTTATTGCAAAATCAAAGTGGAAAAATATTTGAGGATTTTGTCAGTTATACTTATGCACCAGAGGCTATAGCTTTTGGATATTTGAAGAATGATCAATTATTTAAATTGAAATCGGTACCATTTTCAAAATGCCATTATAAGCAAATAGACATTTTACCAAACCTAAAATCTGAATGACTTGGATATGTTTATGAAGGGAAATATAATAAAACAATACTTATTCATATTGGCACTCTTTATGCCTTCAACTCTATATGCAGAAGATAGGGATGATGAGGTCATTCATGCTCTTACGCGCTTGATTGTAAATGGCGCTTGTTATGCGCGCGAATATTCTGAAGAACATTTTAAAAGCCATCCTAATCAATGGGTGAGTTTCATTTCGCTGGCTCAACAAACTGAAGGCATCGCGGGTAATTTAACTGCTCAGATCACCGTAAAATTTCGCGAGGAGGATGAATATTTTCATCATGAGGTTGCCTGCTATCCAGAGGGCAAGGGCAGTAGGTGCAGATTAGATTATGCAAATGCTGGTTATTTTTATGGGAGATTTGATAGTGATGGTGCGCTTATTATTGATTTTACAAATGCTGCACCGATTCTACTGCAAAGCCAAAATGGAAAAATTTTCCAAGGCGTGCTTGCTTATAATTATGACCCAGAACCCATTGTCTTTGGCAATCATAAAGAAGATCAAGAGTTCAAACTTCTGCCTGCACCATTTGAAGCTTGCCATTATAAAAAGATAGAAATTTTACCCGCTCTTAATCTTGATAAATAACCATAAAAAAACCGCGGTGGAAATCCAACGCGGCTTTTTAATTTCGAGAATATATATAGTCTTAGATGCCAAGACCTTCGTATTTTTTCTTAAAGCGAGAAACACGACCATCACGATCCATAAGGTTCTGGTTGCCACCAGTCCATGCTGGGTGAGAAGTTGGGTCGATATCGAGGTTCATAACATCACCTTCAGCGCCCCAAGTTGAGCGAGTTTCATATTCTGTACCATCTGTCATTACAACTTTGATGGTGTGGTAATCTGGATGAATATCAGCTTTCATCGTCTTATCCTATCATTCTTTGTGTTCTATAACGTTTATGGGCGTTTATAGTGTTTATGGCGTGCCGATCATGTTTAAAACGCGTGAAAAGGGTACAAAAGACCAACATCAAACGCGGGCACGCGGCAATTCTGGCGTTTCTATACATCAGCTTTTATTAGCTTGCAAGATATAATTGCCACATTTACGCACAGTTTATAACCACATTGCATAATGTTAATATATTTTCACTTGGCAGGGCTTAAACCTATGGCTTATAAGGGGTTAAATTAATCAAAATGGAACTTAGCGTGTCACAAAAAAACCAGCCTGACGAGAAATCAAAAAAGAGCAGTAATCTTCGACCATTAATGGGTGTCTACCCTTATTTGATGCGTTATAAGCTTAGGGTTTTCGGCGCTTTGTTTTTCTTACTAATGGCCTCCATTACAACCTTAATGTTGCCCATGGCTGTGCGGCGTATGATTGATCATGGTTTTGGCGCTCAAGACAGCGCTTTGATTGATAATTATTTTGGTATGCTGGTTGTTATTGCCTGTTGTTTAGCTGTTGCAAGTGCTGGGCGGTATTATTTTGTGATATGGCTTGGCGAGCGGGTTGTCTCAGACCTTCGTAAAGATGTTTTTGCCCATATTCTTCAATTAACGGCAGGCTTTTTTGATAATGCTCAAACGGGCGAACTTATCTCTCGATTAAGCGCGGATACCACGCAAATAAAATCGGCCGTTGGAGCCACTGCATCGCTGGCACTGCGCAATACTTTATTGGTTATTGGTGCCATTGGTATGATGATCTATACCAGCCCTAGGTTATCGCTTATTGTTTTAGTGGCTATTCCTTTTATTGTTGTGCCAATTGTTGCCTTTGGGCGTGCTGTGCGCAAGCGTTCACGCATGGCGCAAGATACATTGGCAGATGCTACTGCATTAGCCAGCGAATCCATTTCATCAGTTAAGACGGTTCAAGCCTTCACCAATGAGGGGTTATTGAGCAATCGTTTTTCAGGTGCTGTTAATGTGGCATTTGAGGCGGCGCGTTCTTCCATTTTTGCTAGAGCATGTTTAACCGCTTTTGCTATTTTTATGATTTTTTCAAGCGTGGTCGCGGTGCTTTGGTTTGGTGCAAGAGATGTGCTTGATGGCACTCTATCTGCGGGTACTTTGGGGCAATTTTTGCTCTATTCCGTTTTTGCCGCTGGCGCTTTGGGGGCTTTATCTGAAGTTTGGGGAGAGCTTTCTCAGGCCGCCGGTGCCACTGAGCGTTTGATGGAGCTTTTGAATGAAACTACCCAGCCAAGTATCGCTGATAAATCAACAGGCAAAATTGAAATTAAAAATCAGATTGCTTTTAAAAATCTATCTTTTGCTTATCCCACTCGCAAAGATATGGCCACGCTAGATGATCTTTCCTTCGAGGTGAAGGTAGGAGAAAATATTGCCATTGTTGGTACATCAGGTGCGGGCAAAAGTACTCTATTTAATTTACTTCTACGCTTTTATGATCCCGACCAAGGGCGGATTGCTTATGATGATAAGTCTATCATTGATTTTTCTCTCGATGAATGGCGCAAACAGATAGCACTTGTGCCGCAAGAGACCACAATTTTTGCTTCAACTATTAGAGACAATATTCGTTTTGGTAAACCTGAGGCCACCGATGAAGAAATCTATCAGGCGGCTAAACTTGCATTTGCTGAGCCCTTTATTGAGGCAATGAGTGAGGGCTATGACACTCAATTGGGTGAGCGCGGGGTTAAGTTATCTGGCGGCCAAAAGCAACGCATCGCCATAGCTCGTGCAATCATTAAAGATGCGCCTATTCTATTGCTTGATGAGGCTACCAGTGCTTTGGATGCTGAAAGTGAAGTAACTGTGCAAAAAGCGCTTGATGTATTGATGGAGAACCGCACCACGCTTGTGATTGCCCACAGATTGGCAACCGTATTAAAAGCCGATCGTATTTTAGTGCTTGATCAAGGCAAGATTGTAGAAACTGGAACCCATGAAGAATTGGTAGAGCAAGGCGGGACTTATGCACGTCTAGCCAAGCTCCAATTTAATTCATAAATGCGCTCCATCTCTTTGTTGTTGCATGTCACTATTCGCAAAGCCGGCACCACTTTTAGATGACATGCTTTAGATAGCTAAAAACTCTATTATTTTTTGCCATAGGCTATGTTTTTTTGGCTTAGTTAAGGGGAGTTTGGATAACTTCAACTCCAATTTATTCAAGGTTTTATAGCCAAGATCATATAAATTGATTATATTATTTTATGACTTATTCGCTAGATTTTCGCCGTAAAGTTCTCATCTTTCGTGAGAAGGAAGGACTTACAATAGCTGAGGTGGCGGCTCGGTTTGATGTTGGTATAGCCAGCGTCACACGCTGGATAAAGAAGCCTGTTCCAAAGAAGGGTCGCAATAAACCTGCGACTAAAATAAATATGGAAGCCCTAGCTCAAGACGTTAAGCTCTATCCAGATAGCTATCAATATGAGCGTGCGGAACGTCTAGGTGTAAGTGAAAAAGGTATTGGGCATGCCTTAAGGCGTATGGGTATAACCTATAAAAAAAACTCTAGCGCATCCACGAGCAAACGCCGAAGAACGGCAATCCTTTCAAAGTCTAATTAAGAAGCATAAGGCAAAGGGTAAAGCTATTATTTATATTGATGAAAGTGGCT
>CAKMZG010000200.1 GCA_929200335.1 uncultured Alphaproteobacteria bacterium
ACCATGATCTAATTGGCGGGTACGATCGCCAATCCATAGCATATGGCCTGATGTTGCATAATAATCACCAGAAGTTGAATCCTCACGGGTTAGCGCTTCCTCATAGCCCAGCAACAATGCCTCATGGCTGGTGAAGAAATCAGTCTCACGTAGACGCGGATGACTATCAGCATCAAATCCAATTGCATTCATGAATTCAAGGGTTTCGGAAATGCGATTAGCAAGTTCTTGATATTTAGTGCCTTGTGGTGAATTTTTAACAAATCCAAGCGTCCATTCATGTACATGCTCAAGATTAGCATAGCCACCCTGCGCAAAAGCACGAAGCAAGTTCAACGTTGCCGCAGATTGACGGTAAGCCATAATTTGACGCTCAGGATTTGGAATACGAGATGCTTCATCAAAATCGATACCATTGATGATGTCACCACGGTAACTTGGTAATTCTTGATCGCCCTTTTTCTCCATATCAGAAGAGCGCGGTTTGGCAAATTGACCAGCCACACGACCAATTTTAACAACAGGCTGCGCGCCTGCGAAGGTTAGAACTACGGACATTTGTAAAAATACGCGGAAGAAATCGCGAATATTATCAGGGCCATGTTCAGCAAAGCTCTCTGCACAATCGCCGCCTTGCAGTAAAAAACCTTTGCCAAGGGCAACATCTGCCAATTTGCGTTTCAATTTGCGTGCTTCACCAGCAAAAACTAAAGGTGGATAAGAGGCTAGACGACCTTCCACAGTTTCAAGCGCTGCTTGATCTGGATAGTTTGGCATCTGTATTACAGGTTTATTGCGCCAAGAATTAGGTGTCCATTTTTGTGCCATTTTATTAACTCACTATTTTACTGTTCTCATTTGAATCATTGATTTTTCAAACCATTTACTTGGGCAATAAACACTGAGTTGAAACATCATGCAAGCCAAAATTTAAAACACCTCATTTCAATAAAAAAACCACCCAAATTCACTGCAAAAGGCAGGAAAATGGGCGGTTTAGCGTGAAAATATCATATATTACTACAAAGATATGATGATCCTAGAATGGTATGTCATCATCCATATCATTAGATGAAAAATTACCTGCTGGCGTATTGGCTGGCGCATTAGATTGACCGCCTTGATCTCCACCAAAGCCTCCGCCCATTTGGCCAGCAGATTGACTACTGCTAAATTGGCCACCACCTTGATTGCCATCTGAGCGACTATCAAGCATTGTAAGGTTTGAATTAAAACCTTGAAGTACAACTTCTGTGGTATATTTTTTAACGCCTGACTGATCTTCCCAAGAACGGGTTTGCAATTGACCTTCAAGATAAACTTTTGAACCTTTGCGTAGGTAATTCTCAACGACTTTACAAAGCCCCTCGTTAAAAATCACAACGCGGTGCCATTCTGTTTTCTCGCGACGTTCGCCAGAATTTTTATCGCGCCATGTTTCACTTGTCGCTATGCTAAGGTTAGCAATAGGTCGCCCATCTTGAGTGCGACGAATTTCGGGATCAGCACCCAAATTTCCAACCAAAATCACTTTATTGACTGATCCTGCCATGTTTTGCTCCTAAATCTTTATCGATTAAATAATTACAAGCGAGAATGCCCACTTGTTGAATTTTGTTCTATTATCATTGTCATAACACCGTGACAGAAACTATCACCTGTGATCAGTCAAATTTGGAATATTTTCCATGTTATCCACAAATCATGCATCATCTCGTGTAAATCCTACAAATAATTGCTGATCATTTCAAAAAATAAGAACAAAACAAAAGATCACTTCAAGTGCTTCCCTTTACGTAAAAGTAATTTTACTGAAAGGCTTGACCTATCGCCATTTTTTGGATTTAAATTACACATTGGATTTGCACTGGATAGGAAAATATATTGCAAATCTATTGGGAGAAATAATTCATTATTATTTTCTAGCTCTAAACTTCATTTGGATTAGACGTTACGCTCATAAAGACTGAACATCTCCTTCGATGTATCACCCTTTAATAGCTGGTATGAAAATTGCTAATTCCATATGCAAGAATATGTTTGAGTTAATATTCAAATAATAATGATAATATTAATGGGAAATGGCTATAATGAGCAATGCAAATCAAAACAAAGCAGTAAAACCGGAAGACAGTGAGCGCATTAAAGCCGCTAGAAAAGTCCAACTCATTCCTGAGATCATGGATTTTGCCATGAAGCGCTATGCTGATAGACCTGCATTTTCAATGGTTTTACCCAATGGTGCATCTGCGGGCTTTGATTTTAGTCGTCTTGATGAGTTAAGCAACAATTTTGCTGTATATTTGCGCGAAGAGTTAAAGTTGCAAAAAGGTGATGTGGTTGCTGTCATGGCCCCCAATTGCTTAACCTACCCTATTGCGCTTTTTGGAATTTTAAAAGCTGGCTTGATCGCTACCAACATCAACCCACTTTATACTGAACCAGAAATGCAGCATCAAATTAGCGATTCTAAGGCTAAAGCTATAGTGATTATTGATATGTTTTCAGATCGCCTAGACAATGTAATTGCCAATACAGATTTGAAACATGTTGTTAAATTCTCCATCGTTGAGTTTTTCCCGACCTTGAAAAAGCTCATAATCGGTGCGGTACTAAAATATGTTAAGCGTCAAGTGCCTGACTTAAAAGCAGCCCATGTGCATTTTTCTGAAACTTTAGCTAAAGGCAAGCAATTGATGGAAAGTAAATCCATCGATGTTAAATCTTATCTTGCTGATACTAAGACTGATGATGTGGCAATCTATCAATATACTGGTGGCACCACAGGGCGCTCAAAAGGCGCAATGCTTACCCATAAGAATATTGTTACAGGCGGAATTGCATTGAGCCAACATATTGAAAGTCGCTTAGATGAGGCGGTTGAAAATGTTTTAATGGTTTTACCAATGTATCATATTTATGCATTTATCCTAGCAGCAACCAATACGCCTTTCAGTGGCAATAATGTGGTTTTAATTCCCAACCCTCGCCCTTTGGTGAATATTAAGCCTGCATTTGAGCAATTTAATATCTCAGTCCTTCCTGGTATTAATACACTCTATACGGGTCTTTTATCAGAACAATGGTTTTTGGATCTTGATCATTCTAAATTTAAGCTTTGCTCAGCTGGTGGCGCTGCCACACTTGCGGCAACTGCCATTAAGTGGAAAGAAGTTACAGGACACGATATTATTGAAGGCTATGGCTTAACTGAGACATGCGCCATTACAACGGTTAATCCTGTCAACGGCACGCGAAAAATTGGTTCAATTGGCAAGCCCATCGGTGATGTGGAGATTAAACTTGTTGATGATGATGGCAATGAAGTTGCCCAAGGTGAAGCTGGCGAGTTAATTTGTCGTGGGTCAAATGTCATGCTGGGGTATTTGGACAAAAATGTTGAAGCTGATGGTTTAAAGGATGGCTGGCTTTACACTGGTGATGTGGCCGTTCAAGATGAAGAAGGCTATTACGCCATCGTTGATCGTAAGAAAGATATGATTTTGGTGTCTGGCTTTAATGTTTATCCCAACGAAATCGAGGGTGTTATTTCAAAAATCAATGGCATATTAGATGTTGCAGCTATTGGGGTTCCTGATGACAAAACAGGGGAAGCTATCAAGGTATTTATCTCTTGTGTGGGTGATAGCGTTTCTGAAGAAATAATTATGGAAGAATGCCGTAAGTGCCTTACCAATTACAAACTGCCTGACACCATTGAATTTAGGGAAGAATTGCCCAAAACACCAGTTGGAAAAGTATTGCGTAAAGTATTGCGTGATGAGGAAATGGCAAAAGCATAAACTCTGTGCCTACGATAACATAAACCCTGTGATCACGACTGAATACGAAAATATATTCACCCCTTGTATATTTTTTCATATCAATTATACTTACCATAATTGACGCGGTAAATCGTCGTAATTTATGGAAAGCATTGCGGTATGGACAGGGTGGTAGATCACTCCTATAAAAAACAGAGGCCAGATTGGCAGGATCAATTGATGATCCGTGCTGCTTGGATGTCATATAAAGGTGGATTCACCCAAGGTGAAATTGCCAAGCAGCTGGGCTTATCTAACATCAAAGTACACCGTTTACTCGCCCGCGCTCAAGAAACAGGACTGGTTCAGGTTACTATTCATGGAAATCCTGAAAATTGTTTAGAGGCTGAACAAGATATTCAAGAGCATTTTGGATTAAATCACTGCATAGTTGCCCCCAATTGGTCGGCGGATGCATCGGAAGAACAA
>CAKMZG010000201.1:0-1179 GCA_929200335.1 uncultured Alphaproteobacteria bacterium
GCACAAATAAAGGAATCTAGAGCGGCGCTTTGAATTCACATAAGCGCATCAAGCTGAATTTATTCAAACGCATCAAGTTCTAGAAATAAATTTTTAAAAGGATTTTAAAAATGAGTGGTTTATTATCACCTGAAAATTGGTTCACACTAGCAATGTTGATTTTATTGCAAGCCGTGCTTGGGTTTGACAATCTTTTATATATTTCAATTGAGTCAAAGCGTGTGGCGCGTGATCGTCAGGCCTATGTGCGTCGTATGGGTATTTTAATCGCCATTGCGCTGCGCATTGTTCTATTGTTTGTCATAGTTAATGCCATCCAATATTTTCAAGACCCAGTGTTTGCCTTTCATTTGCCCTTTGCTGAAGGCACTTTTAATGTTCATGCTATAATTGTGCTGCTGGGTGGTGTGTTTATCATCTATACAGCAGTAAAAGAAATCGCGCATATGTTGAGTGTTCATGACATTGAGGGTGAGCGTCAATCTTCGCGTTCTGTGGCCTCTGCTATTTTTTGGATTGTTGCCATGAACCTCGTGTTTTCTTTTGATTCAATCCTATCAGCGCTTGCATTAACTCAAGTCTTCTGGGTGATGGCAACCGCCATTGTGATCTCTGGCTTGATGATGCTGTTGCTCGCCGATCATGTATCTGAGTTCTTGAAGAAAAACCGCCTATATGAGGTCTTGGGGTTATTTATTTTGTTCATCGTGGGTATTTTATTAGTCTCAGAAGGCGGACATTTATCTCATCTAAAACTCTTTGGTTATGCGATTGAGCCTATGGCAAAATCTACCTTCTATTTCGTCATTGGTATTCTTGTTATTGTTGATGTGGTGCAAGGCCGCTACCAAAAGAAATTAATGGCGCAAAAAGCCCATGAGATTGATAAAAGTGATTTTAATAGCAAGAGTTAAGGTGCATCATTTAAATGTTGATTTAACCAACCAATGAAATCTTGCATATAGGCGTCTCGTTCCAGCTCTTTTAGAGTTTCATGGCGGGCGCCTTTTTTAATGTCTAAGGTCACATTATTCATTTTTAACGCTATCATGCGATCATGGATATGTTTAGACGCCTTACCAAACTCTGTGCAAGGGTCTTGATCGCCAGCAACAATGTTAACGGGCAAGGCTTTGGGCAATTTTGCAAGGTTTTTATTATCTGCTGCAAAATATATTG
>CAKMZG010000201.1:1189-3356 GCA_929200335.1 uncultured Alphaproteobacteria bacterium
TAATAAATCCTGCCAAAGGCGGTTGGTGACCGGAAAACCACACAGGGGATTGTTTATGTAAAGATCAACTTCTGTTTCATCTTTTGATAACCAATCAAAGTCTGTTCGGTTTGGTGCAAATTTCTTATTCCACGGCTTAAAGGTTAAATTTTGTGCTAATAGAGAGGGGACATCGGAACCTTTAAAAAATGCTTCAATCCTTAGTAATATTTTGAAAATAGGCGCTAGAATGCCTGTTTCCACCCCAGAGTTCCAAAGTGCTAGGCCATCAATTTTCCCCGGGTGACGAAGGGCATAATTAAAGGCAATAATACAGCCCATTGAATGACCAAATGATAGTACTTTCTTGCCCTCATGTTTTGATTTAATGTGATCGATCACCGCATCCACATCTTCAATTACCTTATCAAAGCCGTTTGGGGTTCCATAATAGCCTTGGTGTGCATCTTTTGCTTTTGTTTTGCCATGGCCTCGGTGATCATGGGCATAAGCACCATAGCCTGCATCCGCTAGTTTGATCATAAAATCATGATAGCGCGCAGCATGTTCTGCCATGCCATGATTAATCTGGATGATGGCTTTAGGGTCTTGCGGTAGGATAGAATAGAGGTTTAATTCTGCCTCGCTTGGGCTTTTTAAAACTTCATTATTAATGGACATGGTGAAAAAGCCTTAAAATATTTGAAATCATAATAAATTGTGCTGTTTTTTATTGTGCTTTGCAAGCCATTGTCTTAAAACGCAACAAGAATTATCGCCGCTTGTCACGCGGCCAGCAGTGCACCCATTGCGGGTAGGGCTGTTTAAATTATAAAGGAATACACATGGCACGCCAATTTATTTATTTTATGGAAGGTTTGAACAAGATCTATACAGGGGGTAAAAAAGTCCTCGATAATGTTCATCTCTCATTCTACCCCGATGCAAAAATCGGTATTTTGGGCCCCAATGGTGCGGGTAAATCTACCCTTCTTAAAATTATGGCGGGTATTGATAAAGAATATACAGGTGAAGCTTGGGCGGCAGAAGGTGCAAAAATTGGCTATCTTCCACAGGAGCCACAACTAGACCCTAGCTTAGATGTACGCGGCAATGTGATGTTGGGTGTGAAAGAAAAGCAAGCCATTTTAGACCGTTATAATGAATTGATGATGAATTATTCAGATGAGACGGCAGAAGAGGGCTCTAAACTGCAAGATCAGATTGATGCTGAAAACCTATGGGATTTAGACAGCCAAGTTGAAATGGCAATGGAGGCACTGCGTTGCCCGCCCGCTGATAGTCCTGTTGACAATCTATCTGGTGGTGAGGCGCGTCGTGTTGCGCTTTGTCAATTGTTGTTATCTGCGCCTGATCTTCTGTTGCTCGATGAGCCTACCAACCATTTGGATGCTGAAACTGTGGCATGGCTTGAGCGCCATTTGCGTGAGTTTAAAGGCGCTGTTCTAATCATCACCCACGATCGTTACTTCCTTGATAATGTAACGGGTTGGATTCTAGAACTTGATCGCGGTCAAGGCATTCCTTATGAGGGCAATTATTCTGCTTATCTTGAGAAAAAAGCCAAGCGCATGTTGCAAGAACAGCGTGAAGAGGCTGGTCGCCAAAAAGCAATTTCACGTGAGCAAGAATGGATTAACGCTTCTCCTAAAGCCCGTCAGGCTAAATCAAAAGCTCGTATTAACGCTTATGATGATCTGATCTCAGCAGCAGCAGATAGAAAACCGGGGGATGCTCAAATCATCATTCCATCAGGCCCACGTCTTGGTAATGTTGTGATTGAGGCCGAAGGCCTTAAAAAAGGCTTTGGCGATCGCTTGTTGATTGATGGTCTTGATTTTAAATTACCTCCTGGGGGTATCGTGGGTGTTATTGGTGCCAATGGTGCAGGTAAATCAACGCTGTTTAAAATGATCACAGGCCAAGAGCAGCCAGATGAGGGTGAGTTGCGCGTTGGTGAGACGGTGAAACTTGGCTATGTGGATCAAAGCCGTGATACGCTTGATCCTAATAAAACCGTTTGGGAAGAGATCTCTGATGGTGGCGAGGTTATAACCCTTGGCAAACATGAAATGAATTCGCGCGCTTATGTGGGTGCTTTTAATTTTAAGAAAGGCGATCAGCAGCAAAAAGTTGGCACTTTATCAGGCGGCCAACGTAACCGCGT
>CAKMZG010000201.1:3366-3843 GCA_929200335.1 uncultured Alphaproteobacteria bacterium
TACATTTGGCTAAGATGCTAAAAACAAGCGCAAACGTTCTATTGCTCGATGAGCCGACCAATGATTTGGATACAGAAACCCTTGGCGCGCTTGAAGAAGCGCTTGAATATTTTGCAGGCTGCGCCGTTATCATCTCCCACGATCGCATGTTCTTAGACAGACTTGCAACGCATATTTTAGCCTTTGAAGGCGATAGCCATGTGGAATGGTTTGAGGGCAACTATGAGGATTATGAAAAAGATAAAATCCGTAGGCTTGGTCCTGAATCAGTTAATCCAAAACGGGTGACTTACAAGCCACTCACCCGCTAAAAGACCTGCGCATAATGGTTCTTTTTTGCCCTGACTTTGTCAATGTTTGATTGCGGTGCTCAAATAGCTTGGTCTATGTTCCGCGCCTTAATCTAAACATTTCCTAGTCAGGACAAAAAACTCCTCATTATTCGCGAGGTCTTTGGACTATATATAGTGTATTTAC
>CAKMZG010000201.1:3853-4252 GCA_929200335.1 uncultured Alphaproteobacteria bacterium
TGACTAAACGCGCTGGCTGAGTGGCTAGCGCGTTTTTTATTTAGTGCAGTAGGATTTTATAATAGGTGATGAAAAATAATTACTTTCTCTAAGTTTTATAGGGGGCTGAAAAAGCTTTATGTCCATAATAATCTTTTGCTTTAATTTTAAGAAGCTGTAGCTCACGTTGCATTGCATCTTCTGGCTGTAGATTACTATATGCTCTTTGCCTTGTGTTTAACTTTTCAATTAGCTCCACTTTTGATTTTAGTGTTGTAGAGAATGTGCTTTGTTTTAGAGACAATAAAGATTGTGGATTTCGTTTTGTTTCAAACTCTTTTATTGCATCAAGAATTTTTTCTCCTCGACTGTAAGGGCGATCACTGAAGTCTGCCCCATCATTTACGGTCATTTTTGGCG
>CAKMZG010000202.1 GCA_929200335.1 uncultured Alphaproteobacteria bacterium
TATTTGTGCGAATAGTTCTCGTTTAGGTTCAACCACCTAAACGCTACACGCACTACAGCTTGATGCGTGTATATGAATTTAAAACGTTGCTCTAGATTCCTTAATTTGCGCGCTATGATTTAAGTCATTGATCCCTTGCTCGTCGTAAAGGGAGAATTGGCGGTTGGCGGCAGTTCAATTTTCAATCCATTGGCATCGCTTGCATCATCGTCCGATAGATTTTTAACATAATAGATGCACCAGATTGCTGAGATTAAGCCAAACATTACAGCACCCAATGCCCAGCCTGTAATTGCACCTTCTACGCCGTACCAAGTTTTACCAACATAAACGAATGGGATAACCCCTAGGGTTGCCCGCCCCCAGTTTATTATGGTGCTGTAGATGGCTTTACCAAGGTTATTGAAGGCTGCGCTAGCAATAAAGATTAAACCGTTAAACAAGAAGCTTGCTGCTAACCAAATGCAAAATAGTTGTACGATTTGTGCTGCTTGCTCACTGGCATTGAAGAAATCAGAAATATGGCTATTTAGTAGTGCCAAAAGCCCCCAAGCAATGAATGTATAGAGCGTTACAAAAATGAACGAATCTTTGACAGCAGAATAAACGCGGTCATAGATTTTAGCCCCAAAATTTTGTCCTATAATAGGTCCAATAGCACCCGATAAGGCAAATAATACGCCAAATGCCACAGGGATGATGCGCCCAATAATTGTCCAACCTGCAACGGCGCTATCGCCAAATTCCGCAACGGCTTGCATGACATAGGCATTACCAAAGGGCGTTGCCAATTGTGTCGCGATGGTGGGTAAGGCTATAATAGCATAGGGCTTAAAAGCTACTTTCACGCATTTAAAATTTGTATGCCCTAACATGTTGTGAACTTTTACAGTGGCATGAAATCCCAATGCTAAAATTACAATTCGTGAAATCCAAATTGCCCATGCAGCGCCCATTACGCCCATATCCAAGCCAAAGATAAGAATGGGATCAAATATAGCAGTGGCTATGCCGCCAAATAGGGTCAAATACATAGAGCGCTTTGCATCTCCCACTGCACGCAAAATACCTGAAAGCGTTAAAGCAATGCCAATTATCGGCATGGTTGGTATTACCACATGCATAAACTCAACTGCAATTTCAAAGGTTTTCCCTGTTGCTCCTAAAAGTTTTAGGAAATACTCGATCTTAAAGAATAGGAAAATTGAAAACATCGATACGGCGGTAAAGGCAAAGATTATAGAGGTTGTTGCCTTCATTCGGGCATCTTCCATATTGCCTGCGCCTATGGCCTTGGATACCAATGCAGATGAAGCAATGGATAGACCAATGCTTAATGAGAGCGAGAAAAACATAATCGTAGAGGCATAGCCAATAGCGGCGGCTAAGGCTTGCTCACCAAGCTGAGAGATGTAGAAAAGATTAGCCACATCCACAAGAAAAATTGCAATTAATCCCAGCGATGCCGTTGCAGTCATAACGATGACATGGTTCATGGTAGAGCCGGTTAGAAACTTGCCCTTTTCATGGGCACTTGCAGTAGGTTTTTTCATAAAATTATCCTGTTAGAAAATAGCCTTAAATAGCAAAAAGATTGCTCATATCTTCAAAAGCTTTAAATTCAAGCGCATTGCCCGAAGGGTCTTTAAAAAACATTGTCGCTTGTTCGCCGGGTTGGCCTTCAAAACGAATTTTAGGCTTAACAATCCACTGGATGGATTGGTTTTCAATCAGGCGATCACGCAATTCGCGCCATTGGCTCATGGATAATACCACGCCAAAATGTGGTACAGGGATGACATCGCTATCCACATTATTACTGGCTTGAACGGCTTTGCCCATATTCTTATCCAAATGGGCAACAATCTGATGTCCGTAAAAATCAAAATCAATCCAATGATCGCTTGAGCGCCCTTTTTTGCATCCAATTATATCCATATAAAACTGCTCAGCAGCAGGTAGGTCATGGACAGGAAAGGCAAGATGAAAAGGAGGGACTGATGGCATGAATACTCACAATGATTTTGATTTGATAAAAATAAACTATGGCATCTTGTGAAGTAAAAATACAATAAAATTTTATAGAAATAAATCTTTATGGCACCATTGTTTCATGAAAAAGCTTGTGGTGCCCGGAGGTGGATTTGAACCACCGACACAGGGATTTTCAGTCCCTTGCTCTACCAACTGAGCTATCCGGGCACATTGTGCAAATCAAAATTTTTGCAACAAGCTGGCGCTTTATAGAGCCTAGATTACACTCTGTCCAGAGTTGATTTTAAGGAAAATAGAATTTTTTCTTACCTTAGTTAAAATTTATCAATTATCGACGACAAAAAGGTGAAATATGGTTTGCTTTTTCATCATTTCCAAGCACAAATTGAGCAAATTCTTGTCCAAATATCGCAGCGCGTAAAAACCCCGCTCCGCCTTGGCTTAATGCATAATAAAGTCCAGAAACTTCTCTTGAATGCCCCAAACGCAACATACCATCGCCGACTGAAGCGCGAATGCCCGCCACCACTTCAACAATAGGTAGGAATTTTAATACTGGCATGGTACGTTCAGCGCTGAATTTTAAGGATTCAATGGCCTCGTCTTTAACAATCGGCTCTGCTTCATCTTCTTCATGGGTCGCTCCCACAATTAAGCGGCCATCTGAGCGTGGGCATAGGATGCCGAGGGGATGTTTAATGAGGCGGTTGGTTAAGGGGGTATCTTTATCCATTTGGTAAGTAATGGCTACCCCTCTTATGGCACGTGATTTTGGGATATCCTGAGGTAATTCTTTAATGCTATTGGTGCCAAAGCCCGAACAAAGAATAATTTTTTCACAAGACAGCACCTCTGATTTACTGTTCTGTTCAATCTCTAAGCTCTGAATTTTATTGCCGTGTTGCTTAATCGCAATTGCCTTGGTGTTTTCTTTGATGATGCCACCTTGAGATCGAACTGCGTGCCCCAATGCGGCGCAAAATAATCGACCATCAAGCCAATGAATATTAGGTAAAAGCAAGGCTTTTACAATATTTTGAGAAAGGTGTGGCTCTAGCTCATGAGCCTGTTCTGGGCTTAAAACTTCATAATCAACATTATACGTCCCTTTAAAAGCTTCAGCTCCTTGCTCACGCAATGTCTGTTCTTTTTCAAAGCGAGTTAATGTATCCTCAAATGCTACTTTAAGTTGGCTACCACAACGATAATCAATGGGCATTTGGCTGGTTTGTGAAATCTCATCAGCGAAACTTGGCCAAAGGTTCACAGATTGCCATTCAAGTTGGCGCATTTTGCCAACCCCAGGGCGTGGTTCAAGATAGGCCGTTGCTGCCCAACTGGCGCCCTTGCCAATCTCGTCTTGTTCAATGAGGCAAACCTCTTTGCCTTCTTTAATCAAATGCCAAGCAAGAGAAAGGCCAGCAATGCCTGCGCCAATAATGATGATCATGTGTGTGATCCCAAATTAACGGCAGAATTAAATATGTGCATTGTGAAGCAGCAATAACGCTTAAGCAGCATCAGATGTTGGAGCAGGAAGCGCATTGTTTTGATTAATGGTGTCATCCAAACGTTGCTTTTGAACGTCTGCTTCATGGCGCCATTTCTCAGCTTCAAAACGTTTCTCGCGAGCAAGCTTACGGTGTTTGCCTTGTTTTAACCAAGTAACCAAGCTGCCAAGTAGCATGCCAAGGATTAGTGAGATAAAAATCAACACAAATAATGGTAATTGAAATGAAATTACAGGGTTTTCAACGTTGAAAGGATCAAGTATCACATTCACCCAATGGCGATTTGCCACTGAAAATACGATTAAGATAATAGCAATAGGTGCTAAGCAAGCCCAAGTTATGATACGACGCATTTTTCTACCCAGATATTAGTGTAATCCAACTCTCAACCTGAAAGGTTGTAACCCATGAATGCTAATGATATGGCATTCTTATATGGGTTTCAATCCCAAGCATGAACCGATTAAAATTATTTATTAAGTCTTTCGCGTAGTTCTTTGCCGGTTTTGAAAAATGGAACCCATTTTTCATCAACCATAACTTGCTTGCCTGTACGAGGGTTTCTGCCCACGCGCGCTTCACGATGCTTTACAGAAAAAGTTCCAAAGCCTCGTAGTTCTACACGATCCCCATTTGCTAACCCGTCTGTAATTTCATCCAGAATAGCATTTACAATATTTTCAACATCTCTTTGGTATAGATGTGGGTTTTTTT
>CAKMZG010000203.1:0-227 GCA_929200335.1 uncultured Alphaproteobacteria bacterium
CAATTAATCCAAACCCTTGCAGGTGAGCTAGGGCAAAAGGTCTAAAAAAAAGACCACCAATTGGCAGCCTTTTAATCAAAATATTTCATACCCTTATTGGCATTATCCCAAATGACGTAACGGATCCACTGGCGTTGATTTTCTGCGTAATTCGAAATGCAGCTTCGGTGTTTTTGCATTACCCGTACGGCCAGATTTAGCAATAGTTTGACCACGACGAACCGTTT